>DAIPZP010000046.1:0-7198 GCA_036782155.1 Propionibacteriaceae bacterium | reverse complement strand
CCTTGGCAGCCCGGCCCTTGTTCTTGCGGGACTCCTCGACCGACTCGGTCACGATCTCGATGACGGCCATGGGAGCGTTGTCGCCCTTGCGGTTGCCGACCTTCGTGATCCGGGTGTAGCCGCCCTCACGGTCCGCGAGCGCCGGAGCGATCTCGGTGAAGAGGACGTGGACGACGTCGCGGTTCGTGATCGTCGACATCACGAGCCGACGCGCGTGCAGATCACCGCGCTTCGCCTTCGAGATGAGCTTCTCGGCGAGCGGACGTACGCGCTTGGCCTTGGTCTCGGTCGTCGTGATGCGGCCGTGCTCGAACAGCTGGCTGGCCAGGTTGGCGAGGAGCATCCGCTCGTGGCTGGGGCTACCGCCGAGACGAGGGCCCTTCGTGGGTGTAGGCATTGTTGTTCTCCGGTCTTAGTCGCGGTGCGTCAGTACTGCTCGGTCTCGCTGTAGTCGACGTCGTCGTCATCGAGCGCAGCGAAGCGGTCGAGGGCGGCGAGCGGGTCGAACCCAGGCGAGGAATCCTTGAGCGAGAGACCCATCTCGTGCAGCTTCAGCTTGACCTCGTCGATGGACTTGGAGCCGAAGTTGCGGATGTCGAGCAGGTCCTGTTCGCTGCGCGAGACGAGCTCGCCGACGGTGTGGATGCCCTCACGCTTGAGGCAGTTGTACGAGCGGACCGTGAGGTGCAGCTCCTCGACCGGCAGGGCCAGGTCGGCGGCGAGCTGCTCGTCGACCGGCGACGGACCGATCTCGATGCCCTCGGCCTCGACGTTGAGCTCGCGCGCCAGGCTGAACAGCTCGACGAGCGTGCGACCGGCCGACGCGAGCGCGTCGCGCGGGCTGATGGCGGGCTTGGTCTCGACGTCGACCACGAGGCGGTCGAAGTCCGTACGCTGCTCGACGCGGGTCGCCTCGACCTTGTAGGTCACCTTGAGGACCGGCGAGTAGATCGAGTCGATCGGGATACGGCCGATCTCGGCGTCGTAGTTCTTGTTCTGCGTCGACGACACGTAGCCACGGCCACGCTCCACGACGAGCTCCATCTCGAGCTTGCCCTTCTCGTTGAGCGTCGCGATGTGCATCTCCGGGTTGTGGATCTCCACACCGGCGGGCGGGGCGATGTCGGCGGCCGTGACGGCGCCGGCGCCTGCCTTACGCAGGTACATCGTGACCGGCTCGTCCTCTTCGCTCGACAGGACGAGGCCCTTGAGGTTGAGGATGATCTCGGTGAGGTCCTCGACGACGCCCTCGACGGTCGAGAACTCGTGGGACGTGCCTTCGACCTTGATGCTCGTCACCGCCGCGCCCGGGATGGACGACAGCAGGGTGCGACGCAGGGAGTTACCGAGCGTGTAGCCGAAGCCCGGCTCCAGCGGCTCGATGACGAAGCGGGAGCGGTACTCGGAGACCGACTCCTCGGACAGGGACGGGCGCTGTGCGATCAGCATGTGCAGATTCCTTTCGGCCGCCCACTATTTGACGGCCTGGCGGTGTCGGTCCGGGCGAATGCCCGAGCCGGTGGTGCGCTTCACGGCGTACGCCGTGAAGCGCGATCGCGGCCGGAGACCCGCAATGGGGGCTCCGGCCACAGAGCGTTACTTCGAGTAGAGCTCGACGATCAGCTGCTCGGTGACGTCGACGACGATCTGCTCGCGCGTCGGCAGCTGGTGAATGAGGATCCTCATCGTGTTCGGACGAGCGTCCATCCACGCCGGAACCTCGCGCTCGCCGTGAACCTCACGGGCGATCACCAGCGGATGCAGGCTCAGCGACTTGGGCTTCACGTCGATGATGTCCATCGCACTCACGCGGTAGCTCGGCACGTTCACCTTGTGGCCGTTGACCACGAAGTGACCGTGCACGACGAGCTGGCGGGCCTGGCGGCGGGTGGCCGCGAAGCCTGCGCGGTACACGACGTTGTCGAGACGCGATTCGAGGATCTGCAGCAACATGTCGCCGGTCTTGCCGGACAAGCGCGTCGCCTCCTCGTAGTAGCGGCGGAACTGCTTCTCCAGCACGCCGTAGGCGAAGCGAGCCTTCTGCTTCTCCTTGAGCTGCTGGGAGTACTCGGAGTCCTTGGTCCGGCCCCGGCCATGCATGCCGGGCGGGTAGGGACGCTTCTCGTACGACTTGTCATTCCCGACGAGGTCAGTGCCGAGTCGGCGCGACTTCCGGGTCATAGGGCCTGTGTAGCGGGCCATCGTTGGTCAGTCCTTTGTGTAGAAGAGTCGGAGGGTCAGACGCGGCGGCGCTTCGGAGGGCGGCAGCCATTGTGGGGCACGGGAGTCACGTCGGAGATCGCACCGACCTCGAGGCCGATCGCACCGAGCGAACGGATCGCGGTCTCGCGGCCCGAACCCGGACCCTTGACGAACACGTCGACACGCTTCATGCCGTGCTCCATGGCACGACGACCGGCAGCCTCAGCTGCCATCTGCGCCGCGTACGGAGTCGACTTGCGTGAGCCCTTGAAGCCCACGGTGCCGGCTGACGCCCACGAGATCACCGCGCCAGTCGGATCGGTGATCGCGATGATCGTGTTGTTGAACGTGCTCTTGATATGCGCCTGACCGGCGACAATGTTCTTCTTTTCCTTGCGACGGACCTTGGTCTTGGCCTGCGTCGTCTTGCGGGCTGCTGTAGCCATGTGTGTTTTATCTCTCCTGGAATCTCACGCGACCGGGGAGGTCAGCGGACCTTCTTCTTGCCCGCGACCGCCTTCTTCCTGCCCTTACGAGTACGAGCATTCGTCCGCGTGCGCTGGCCACGGACAGGCAGGCCGCTGCGATGGCGACGGCCCTGGTAGTTGCCGATCTCGACCTTGCGGCGGATGTCGGCGGCGATTTCGCGGCGGAGGTCGCCCTCAGTCTCGTAACTGGCCTCGATGTGGTCACGCAGCGCGACGATCTGATCGTCGGTGAGCGCGTGGACTCGGATGTCCCCGGAGAGTCCGGTGGCCTTCAATGTCTCGGCAGCGCGGGTCTTGCCGATGCCGAAGATGTAAGTGAGCGCAATCTCCAAGCGCTTCTCGCGCGGGAGATCAACGCCGATAAGACGTGCCATGTTGGCGTATGCCTCTCGTTTCCGGTTCTGGCCCCTTGTCAGGAGCCCGGTCGTGAACCGCGAAGGTGATGGACGTGACGCGTTCCCCTTGGTGGGGCCTCGGCCTTCGCCCGAGGGTTCACGAGGCCTGAGCCCCATGTGCGTTCACGCTGCAATAGTTGTCACCGCTTGCGCGGTGCACTTGTCACCGCTTGCGCGGTGTGCCGGGCGATGCGATCGACATCCCCGGCGCACCTTCCGGCGCGAGCCGGATGGTGCTTGGTGCGTCAGCCCTGCCGCTGCTTGTGGCGAGGGTTGTCGCAGATCACCATGACGCGTCCGTGCCGGCGGATCACCTTGCACTTGTCGCACATGCGCTTGACGCTCGGCTGAACCTTCATGCGAGCTCTTCCTTCTTCTGGTCGCGGGGCACCTAGCAGGTGTCCCACAGTTCGCGGGCTGTTGCGGTGGTCGGGTCGTTACCGGTGTCGGTAGACGATCCGGCCTCGGGTCAAGTCGTACGGCGAGAGCTCCACGACGACGCGATCACTCGGCAGGATGCGGATGTAGTGCTGCCGCATCTTCCCTGAGATCGTGGCGAGGACTCGGTGACCGTTGGCGAGCTCAACACGAAACATCGCGTTGGGCAGCGCTTCGACCACGGTCCCCTCCAGTTCGAGGGCACCCTCTTTTTTCGCCATACACTCCCGATCGTTCGCTGATTCGGCCTGGCCCCGCTTGACAGCCCGGGCATGACCGCGTCCACCCAGGACATGGATGGCCGACAGGCCACTTTACGCCGCAGCGCCGCAAGAGCCCAAATCGCCCCGTAGGGGCTAGAGGCTGCGGTCGATGTCGTCGAGTTGGCGGTCGATCCCGTCGAGGGTCGAGTGGATCTTATCCAGTTCGGCGTCGAGCTCGGCGATCCGCTGCTCCGCCTGGGCGTCGAGGTCGTCCTCCACGCCGCCACGCGCCAGAAGCAGCGCCCTGTTCACCGCACGTACGGTCGCGGGCCCGATCGCCGTCGGGTCCTCGAGATGCTCGACCGTGATGCTCGCCAGCCGCATGTCGGGGCCCACGACGACGGTGACGACGCCATCGGTGACGACGGCCGGATCAGGCAGCTCGCCCGACTCGGGCATCGGGCCGGCACCCATCATCAGCTGCTGCGTCTCCGCGTCGACGAGCCCGCTGGACAGCAGAGTCGCCGTCGTCCATTGCTGTACGTCGTCGAGAGCGACCGAGCACACGCTGGTCAGCTGCGCGCCGATCTCGGTCGGCTCGGACTGGGGGAACACCTGGATGTCGACCTCGGACAGCGTCATGTCGCCGCGCGCGATGACGGTGATGGACTCGTCATCGTTGGCGTACGTCACCGTACGGGCTACTGCCTCCGCGATCTCAGGCGGCAGCTCGGGCAACGGCGGCTCGTGGAGCGTCTCGGTCGTCATGATCGAATCCTGCCTCAGCTGGGTGAGTTCTTCACGGCAGCCGTCCGGGCCTGCTGGATCGCGTTCCACGTGTTCGTGGCATCGCCGGCGACGCCCGAGCTCTGCCACAACGAGGAGATGGTGCTGGCCGTCGAGCCAGCGCCTACGGCGTTGCCCACCGCGTTCACCAGGCCGGTGTAGTTGCCGTTCTTGGCGCCCGAGACGACACCGGCGACGTTGCTTGCCGTACTGCTCCAGGAGCCCAGCGACGACGTACTCGACCCGCCCGTCACGCTGTTGTAGCCCGAGACCGCTCCGGACAGTGACGAGATGCCGCCGAGGAAGTCCCCGTTCTTGAACGCCTTGAATGCGGCGAACACGCTCTTGATGACCTGGATGATCTTCTGGATCTTCTGGACGATCTCCATGACCTTCTTGAGCAGCGTGACGATCTTCTCGATGAGGGTGGCGAGCTTGTTGCAGATGCCCATGACCTTGTTCAGCAGCTCGATCGCCTTCATGATGTTCGCGCCCAGCCAGGCGGCGACGGTGGCGCCGAACGAGCACCACGACGTTGCCAGGGCCGCGAGGAACGACTTGATGAGCCACTCCACGAACATCCTTACGAGGTCGACGATGCAGTTGGCCACCTGGACGCAGCCCTTGGCGCAGGCCACGAGGATCTCCTGAGTCCCCGCGATGGCCTTGGCAGTCTTCGAGACCTTGTCGGAGAAGTCGGCAGTCTTCTTCATGAAGGCTGCGTACGACTCGCCGTCCCAGCCGCCGATGCTGCTGGTGGCGCCGGTCACCTCGGTCGCGATCGCCTCGAGCTTGTGGCTGAGCGCGACGTACTTCGGTCCATAGCTGACAAGCTTCTCGGGATCGCCGGCGACGTAGGCAAGCCAGTGGTCGAGCGTCTTGTACGCGTTGCCGATGTTGAGGACGGTCTTCACCGGTCCGGGGCACGGGTTGTACTACTGCTCGAGCTTGTTGGAGTACTCGGTCGTGGTGGCGCTCATGACTCGTACAGCTCCCGTTCGATCTCCAACGCCTGATCGATGTTGGTGCTGTCGGTGAGGCGATATCCAGTAGCGGTGATGCTGATGGCATCGGCAAGATCGCCGAGCGAGGCCTCGATGTCCTTGATCGAGTCGCTGCAGGCCTTCACGTGAGCCTCGTACGGCTGCGCGATCTTGTCGGACAGCCACGGCACCCGCCCGAACGTGCCGTGAGGGATGTCCAACTCATGAAGGCCCGAGTAGACGGCCTCAGCGGTGCCCTGGGTGCGGTGGATCGTCGTGGCAGCGGAGTCCATGCCGCCGACGTCGACGGTGAAGTTCGTCACGGCGGATCCCTTCGTCAGGGGATCACCCTATTCATGGCCGGGGGTCACCGCCGCGCTCCCGGCAGGGACGACTTCTGTCGCGCTGCCCTCAGCCGCGTGACGCGTGGGCCGCGATGTCCTTGCGCAGCTCCGGAGGCAAAGCGAAGACGAGGTTCTCTTCGGTGAGCCGCTCTTCGGTGGCAGGCGGGAATCCCCGCGCGACAAGGAAGTCGAGCACGCCCTGCACGAGTTCGTCCGGCACCGAGGCGCCCGACGTCACGCCCACGCTGTCCACCCCGTCCAGCCACGCCTCGTCGATCTCGCCGGCGTTGTCCACCCGGTGCGAGGCCTTGGCGCCGGCTTCGAGGGCGACCTCGACGAGCCGTACGGAGTTGGACGAGTTCCGGGAGCCGACGACGATCATGAGATCGCAGCCAGGAGCAAGCTGCTTCACTGCCGACTGCCGGTTCTGCGTCGCGTAGCAGATGTCATCGCTCGGGGGGTCGAGCAGCAGGGGGAACTTCTCGCGGAGCCTGGTGACCGTCTCATACGTCTCGTCCACGCTCAGCGTGGTCTGCGACAGCCATGCGACCTTGGTCGGGTCCTTGACCTCGACCGCGTCGACGTCGTCGGGGTGCTGCACGAGCGTGATGTGGTCAGGCGCCTCCCCGGTCGTGCCTTCGACCTCCTCATGGCCGGCGTGGCCGATGAGCAGGATCTCGACCCCGTCCGCGGCGAAGCGGGTCGCCTCCTTGTGAACCTTGGTCACCAGCGGGCAGGTCGCGTCGATCGTCTTGAGACCTCGCGCGGCGGCCTCGGCGTGCACCTCAGGCGAGACACCGTGAGCCGAGAACACGACCGTCGATCCCGCGGGTACCTCGGCTAGCTCCTCGACGAACACCGCACCGCGCGCCTCAAGGTCCTCGACCACGTGGCGGTTGTGGACGATCTGCTTGCGCACGTAGACAGGCGGACCGTACGTGTCGAGCGCGCGCTCCACCGTCACCACCGCGCGGTCGACGCCCGCGCAGTAGCCGCGCGGTGCAGCCAGGAGGACCCGCTTGCCATTGGACATGTCCGCCAGTCTAGGTGGGCGTCCGACAGAGACGTCTGTACCGCACCTTCTAGCCGGATAGGGACGGGACGCCCCATGCTTGCCACATGCTGGTCAGCCGACTCCTCGTCGTCTGCGCCGCACCAATGGTCGCGGCCTGCTCAGTCGGCGGTGTCTCAGGACCGGCGGCGCAAGCCGGCCGACCCGACCGTGGACTGGAACGGCATCGCCCTCGCGGCCCTTCCGTACGGCTCGACCCTCCTCGTCGACACATTCCGGTGCGACAACGCCACGACGGGGGTCACCTGTCAGAACCAGTCGACGGGGCACGGGTTCTTCATGTCGCG
>DAIPZP010000045.1:5952-9852 GCA_036782155.1 Propionibacteriaceae bacterium | reverse complement strand
CGAGCCTCGGTGAGCACTCGCCGGCGGGTGTTCTCCGAGACCGCTCCCGTTTCCGAGAAAGCCCTCGACACCGTCGCGACCGACACCCCTGCCGCGCGCGCCACATCGCGGCCGGTCGATGTCATCGGTCCTCCCAGGAATCAGGTGCGCAACGTTGCGCACCGCGTTACGCGAGTGCATACGACACCTATCGAACCCCGCGTGTGGGAAGGCGTCAAGCGCTACGTAAACGTTTCCGTAGAGTTGCAGTCACCGACTGGACGGGAGGCGCAGACACGTCGTCCGCGCCGCCCGTCCAGCGATGGGTCAGGGACGGATCCCCACCGGGTCGACCTGGTGCTCGTCAGCCGGTACGGACATGAACGCGCGGTTCACGGCGCTGCATACGGCCCGGAGCGACGCGGTGACGATGCTGGAGTCGATCCCGACGCCCCAGTAGACCTGGCTGCCCTCGTCCCCCTCGATCTCCGCCTCGACGTACGCAGCCGCCTTGGCGTCGCCGCCCGACGAGAGCGCATGCTCCTGGTAGTCGAGAACACGCACGTTGTAGTCGAGCAGCTGCAGCCCGTCGACGAACGCGGACAGTGGCCCGTTGCCCTCGCCCGAGACCGTACGCTCCACGCCTCGGTCGCGGACCTTCGCGGTGATCTGGTACCCGTCGCCGTTCGACACCGTGGTGCACGTCACGAGCTCGAGCGGTTCGGCGCTGCGGAGGTACTCGGTGGCGAAGATGTCGCCCATCTGCTCGCTCGTGACCTCACCGCCCTCGGCGTCGGTGTGCTGCTGCACGACCCGCGAGAACTCGATCTGCAGCCGGCGCGGCAGGTCGAGGTGGTGGTCGGACTTCATGATGTACGCCATCCCACCCTTGCCGGACTGGCTGTTGACGCGGATGACCGCCTCGTACGTACGGCCGACATCGTGCGGATCGATCGGCAGGTACGGCGCCTCCCAGACCACCTCGTGCAGCCCGATGCCCTCGGCGGCCGCCTTCTTCTCGAGGTCCTCCAGACCCTTCTTGATCGCGTCCTGGTGGGAGCCGGAGAACGCGGTGTAGACGAGGTCGCCCGCGTACGGGTGACGGGGATGTACGGGCAGGCCCGTGCAGTACTCGACCGTGCGGCGGATCTCGTCGATGTCAGAGATGTCGATCTGGGGGTCGATGCCCTGGCTGAACAGGTTCATGCCCAGCGTGACCAGGCACACGTTGCCGGTGCGCTCGCCGTTGCCGAACAGGCAGCCCTCGACGCGGTCCGCGCCGGCCATCTGGCCCAGCTCGGTGGCCGCCACCGCGGTGCCGCGGTCGTTGTGCGGGTGCAGCGAGATCGCGACGTACGGGCGGTTCTTCACGTGGCGCCCGAAGTACTCGATCTGGTCGGCGTACGTGTTCGGCGTCGAACGCTCGACGGTCGCCGGCAGGTTGAGGATGATCTCGCGGCCCTCGCCGGGCTGCCAGATGTCCATGACCTCGTTGCAGACCTCGATGGCGAAGTCGGTCGGAGTCTGCGTGAAGATCTCCGGGCTGTACTGGTAGCCGAACTCGACGTCCTTGAGGTACTGGTCGGCGTACTTCATGACCAGCCGCGTACCGTTCTTCGCCATCTCGATGCACTCGGCCTCGGAGATGCGGAAGACGACGCGGCGGAACAGCTCGGCGGTTGCGTTGTACAGGTGGATGTTCGCGCGGTGAGCGCCGACCAGGCTCTCCGCGGTGCGGGAGATGAGGTCCTCACGCGCCTGCGTCAGCACCGAGATCTGCACGTCGTCGGGGATTCGGTCCTCGGTGACCAGCTTGCGGACGAAGTCGAAGTCGGTCTGCGAGGCGGACGGGAAGCCCACCTCGATCTCCTTGTAGCCCATGCCGACGAGCAGCTCGAACATGCGCAGCTTGCGGGACGGGGTCATCGGGTCGATGAGCGCCTGGTTGCCGTCACGCAGGTCGGTGGACAGCCATCGGGGCGCGTGGGTGATCTTCTGAGCCGGCCACGTACGGTCGGGCAGGTCGATCGGTACGAAGGGGGTGTAGCGGCTGAAGGGCATGGGAGACGGCTGCTGTACGGGCAGGCCGATCTGCGGCGCGGTGCCGAAAGTGGTGTTCATGTCTGAGTTCCTCGCTGGTCTGGGTGGGTGCCGAGCGTGCAGCGACTCCGCAGCGAGGAGGCCGGCGTTACTGGGCCTCGCTGCGGCAGCCAAGAAGGAACCTCGCCCGCGACATGGGCCACACTTTAGCCCAGCAACCTCAGAACTGCCATGACCTCTTCGACAGCCCGTACCAGAAGCCGTCGATGACTGAGGAACTCTCGTGGTTCGTTCCGGCTGCCGCGCCGAGCGCCACGTACAGCGGAGCCCAGTGCTCGGTACGGGGGTGCGCCTCGCGCGCCGCGGGCGCCGTCCGCTCGAAGTCGAGGATCCCCTCGATGTCGCGAGCCGCCAGCGCCTCGGCGGCCCAGTGGTCGAACTCGCTCGACGCGGTGGGCGGTGTGGTGTTCGGGCCCTCCTGCGGGTGGAACCAGCGCAGGTTGTGGGTGGTGAACCCGGACGTGACGATGAGCGTGCCCTCGGCGCGCAGCTCGGCCAGCCGCTCCCCCAGCGCGTACAGCTTGCGCGGGTCCAGCGTCGGCAGGCTCAGCTGCAGGACAGGCACGTCTGCCTCGGGGAACAGCTCGACGAGAGGGACGTACGCGCCGTGGTCCAGCCCGCGTCCGGGATCCTGCTGTACGGAACCGCCCACAGCGCGGGCGACCTTCTGGGCCAGCTCCGGTGCCGGCGGGGCGTCGTAGGTCACCTGGTAGTAGCGGTCCTCGAAGCCCCAGAAGTCATAGATGAGCGGCGTGTGAGAGGTCGTCGAGGAGATCGTCGCGGGTGCGGCCTCCCAGTGCGCCGAGACCACGAGGATGTCCTTGGGCTTCGGCAGGTCCGTACCCCACGAGCGCAGCTCGCGCGTCCACGTCGGGTCGTCCGCCAGCGGAGGTGCTCCGTGGGAGAGGTACAGGACGGGTGTGGTGGCCATGTCTCCAGCGTAGCCGGTAGTTGATGCTTAAACTTCCTAGAAAGGATCCCGCCCTCAGTAGAGTCGCGGCATGCCGCCTGTCCTGCCGCTGGTCGCCTCCCACCTCACCGGACCGCACCTAGTGCTCGATCCTCTGGTTGAGGCTGATGCCGCAGAGCTGGGTCGGGTGCTCATGCAGCCGGAGCTGTACGCGCACGGGTACGTGATGCACCACCGCCCCCTCGATGCCGACGACGCGCTGGCCATGGCGCGCGGGTTCGTCCATGCGTCGGTGCCGACCGGGTCGGGCCAGGGCCGGACCCCGTACGCCATCAGGCTCGGCGTCGACACCGACCTCGCGCCCGCCGGCGCCTTCGTCGGTACGAGCAGCCTCGGTGACTTTCATACCGAGCGGGAGTCGGCCCACCTCGGCTGGACGCTGTACGACAGCCGCTTCTGGTCGACGTTCGTCAACCCCGAGGCCAAGCTGCTCCTCCTGACCCACGCCTTCGAGGACCTCGGCTACGGCCGCGTGAAGATCCAGACCGACCTGCTCAACACCCGTAGCCAGGCAGCGATCGCGAAACTGGGCGCCACCCGCGAAGGCGTACTCCGCCGCCACGTCCCCCGCGAAGATGGCACCTTCCGCGACACCGTGGTGTTCGCGATCACGATCGACGACTGGCCAACCGTGAAGCAAGGCCTCCTCGGGCGCATCTCGGCCGACTGAGGCTGGTCCTCCGATTCACCATGTTAAGTAGGCGAGTTGTAGGTTCTCATGGCGGATTGGCCATGAGAAGCGTCGATTCACCTGCTTAACATGGTGAACCGAACGTCGCCCCCGTGAGGCGAACGCCGGCGCAGGCAGCGGAGTCAGAAGCCCAGGCGGTTCAGGTGCTTGGGGTCGCGTT
>DAIPZP010000045.1:1442-5942 GCA_036782155.1 Propionibacteriaceae bacterium | reverse complement strand
GGAGCCGCTCAGCCACCAATCGAGGGGTCGTTTCGTGACAGGACACGCCGTACGAACCGGGCGTGTCGTGGCCCCTCGACGGCTGCGAGGCCGATCAGAAGCCCAGGCGGTTCAGGTGCTTGGGGTCGCGTTGCCATTCCTTGAGCACCTTGATGTGCAGGTCGAGGTGGACGGGCATGCCGAGGAGTGCGGTGATCTGTGCGCGGGCGGCGGAGCCGACGTCCTTGAGCCGTGAGCCCTGGTAGCCGATGAGGATGCCCTTCTGGGAGTCACGCTCGACGATCATGGACGCGAAGATCTCCATCAACGGCTTGTTCTCCGGGCGTCCCTCACGCAGCCGCATCTCGTCGATGACCACGGTGATGGAGTGGGGCAGCTCGTCGCGTACACCCTCGAGTACCGACTCACGGATCAGCTCCGCGATCCTCATCTCGGTGGGCTCGTCGGTGACGATGTCCTCAGGGAACAGCGCGGGGCCTTCCGGCAGCAGCGTGCACAACAGGTCGCAGACGAGATCGACCTGCTCGCCCGTCACTGCCGACACCGGCACGATGTGCTCCCACCGGATCCCCGTGCTCTCCTCGAGGTTCTGGATCTCCTGCAGGTGGTTGCGCAGCCGCACCTTGCTCACGAGATCCGACTTCGTGGCCAGCGCGACAAGCTTGGGCCGCTGCGGGAGCTGGGCCACCGCGTTGACGATGAACGTGTCGCCGGGGCCGATGTGCTGGTTGGCAGGCAGGCAGACGGCGACCACGTCGACCTCGGTCCACGTGTCGCGTACGAGCGAGTTGAGCCGCTCCCCCAGTAGGGTCCGCGGACGGTGCAGCCCGGGGGTGTCGACGATCACGAGCTGCGCGTCCTCGCGGCTCACGATGCCGCGGACGGTGTGCCGGGTCGTCTGGGGCTTCGAGGAGGCGATGGCGATCTTCTCGCCGACGATGGCGTTGGTCAGCGTCGACTTTCCGGCGTTGGGACGGCCTACGAAGCAGGCGAATCCAGAGTGGTGGGTCATGCCGGGCTCTCCTCGGAGGCCTGTCGGGCCAGTTGGGTCGCGGCCTCGGCCGCTTGGTCGTCGGCGTCGGACTCGAGGCGTACGAGGACGGTGCCGATCTGGTTGCGGCGCCCGGTCGGACGATCGGCGATCAGCTCGAGGCCCTCCCAGTTGACGATGGAGCCCGGGATCGGCACCTTGTTGAGCTTCTTGGCCATGATCCCGCCCACCGAGTCGACGTCGTCGTCGTCGAGCTCCATGCCGAACAGCTCACCGAGGTCGTCGAGAGAGAGCCGGGACACGACCCGGTAGTAACCCACGGACAGCTCCGTGACCGGCGCCAGCTCGTCGTCGTACTCGTCGACGATCTCGCCGACGATCTCCTCGAGGATGTCCTCGATGGTCGCCAGCCCGGCCGTACCGCCGAACTCGTCGACGACGACCACCACGTGGCTGCGGTGCAGCTGCATCTCGCGCAGCAGGTCGTCGACCGGCTTCGAGTCGGGGCAGAACGTGGCCGGCCGCATGACCGAGGTGACGACCTCGGACGTCTGGGCGCCCGGATTGTCGTACACGCGTTTCATGACGTCCTTGAGGTAGACGATGCCGACGATGTCGTCGAGCCCACCTGTACCGACCACAGGAATCCGGCTGAATCCGGAGCGCAACGCGAGCGACGTGGCTTGTCGCAGCGTCTTCTGGGCCTCGATGAAGACCACGTCGGGGCGAGGCACCATGACCTGCTTGACGATCGTGTCGCTCAGGTCGAAGACGGAGTGGATCATCCGCCGCTCCTCGGCCTCGATCTGGTTCGACGCCTCGGCCCGGGCGATGTACTCGCGCAGCTCGTCCTCGGACGCGAACGGTCCGTCGGGATAGCCACGCCCGGGGGTGATGATGTTGCCGACGATGATCATGATCTGCGGCGCGAAGAACAGCACGGTCGTGAGCAGGCTCATCATCCGGCCCGTACGCAGCGTGACGCTCATCGCGTGCTGACGGCCCAAGGTCCGCCCGCCGACGCCAACCACGATGAACAGCAGGACGACCGCGATGGCGGCCGTGAGCAGCAGCCGTGCCGCCATGGAGTCGACCAAGGCGTACACGCGCACGCCGATCGTCGCCACAGCCAGCGCCTCGAATGTCAGGCACAGGAACTGTGCGGTCGCGATCGTGGGCGCGGGGTCAGCGAGGATCTGCTCGACCCGTACCGCTCCCTTGACGCCCTCTTCGACGAGGTGCTTCGCCCGGGCGCGACTCATGGTCGCGTACGCCGCGTCGATCATCGCGAACACCGCCGCGAGCAGGACGAAGGCGACGGTGAGGCCGATCTCTAGCCACTCGGTCACGTGGAAGCGTCACTCGCTTAGGTCGACGGTTGCTTGCGCGAGCAGTCTAGCGATCCTGGCGGCCCGTAGACGGTGTGCTCAGGCGCGTACGTGCTTGCGCTGACCCCAGGCCGCGATGATCTGGTCGTTGAGACCGAACATCGCGGTCCTCTCCTCGGGCTCGGCGTGGTCGAAACCGAGAAGGTGGAGAAGGCCGTGCACGAGGAGGTACTCGGCCTCTTCGTCGGTCGTCCGCCCGTTGTCGGCCGCCTGTCTCGCCGTCACCGCCGGGCACAGCACGATGTCGCCGAGCAGGCCCAGCGGCGGCTCTTCGTCGTCCTTGGGCGGACGCAGCTCGTCCATGGGGAAGCTCAGTACATCGGTCGGGCCCGGCTCGTCCATGAACCGCACGTGGTAGTCCGACATCGTCTCCTCGTCGACGAGCAGGATCGACACCTCCGCCTGGGGGTGGATCCGCAGCCGGTCGAGGGCGAACCGGGTCAGCGCGACGAGACTGAGCTCGTCGGCCTCGAGCCCCGACTCGTTGTTGATGTCGATCATCACGCTCTCCTGGTCGGCGGCAAGGACGACTCGTACCGGTCGTACGCGGCAACGATCTTGCCGACGAGCTGGTGGCGTACGACGTCGTGGCTGGTCAGGTGACAGAACGCGACGTCCTGGACGCCGTCCAGGATCTGCTGCACCTCGCGCAGGCCGGACCGCTGACCGCTCGGCAGGTCGACCTGCGTGACGTCACCGGTGACGACCATCGTCGACCCGAAGCCGAGCCGGGTGAGGAACATCTTCATCTGCTCGGCCGACGTGTTCTGCGCCTCGTCGAGGATGATGAAGGCGTCATTGAGCGAGCGACCACGCATGTACGCCAGCGGCGCGACCTCGATCGTGCCGGCGGTCAGCAGGCGCGGTACGGAGTCGGGGTCGACCATGTCGTGCAGCGCGTCGTACAGCGGCCGCAGGTACGGGTCGATCTTGTCGTTGAGCGTTCCCGGCAGGAAGCCGAGCCGCTCCCCCGCCTCGATCGCGGGGCGGGTGAGGATGATCCGGTTGACCCGCTTGTCCTGCAGCGCGGCGACAGCCTTGGCCATCGCCAGGTACGTCTTCCCGGTGCCGGCGGGTCCGATGCCGAACACGACCGTGTGGGCGTCGATCGCGTCCACGTAGCGCTTCTGGTTCAGCGTCTTGGGCCGGATCGTCTTGCCGCGGTTCGACAGGATGTTCTGGGTGAGGACCTCGGCGGGACGGAGCTCGCCGGCCTCGGCGGTCATCCCCACGACGCGCTCGACGTCGGCGGCCGAGAGTCCCTGGCCGGTACGGATGATCGTCACGATCTCGGTGAGCACCTCGGCGGCGTGCGCGACGGCCATCGGGGATCCCGACAGCGTCACTTCGTTGCCGCGGACATGAATGTCGGCCTCGAGGTCGCGTTCCAGGATGCGGAGGTACTCGTCGCGCGGACCCAGGACGTTGACCATGCTGATCGACGCGGGGATGCTCATCCGTCGCTCAGCGGCGGGGCCTGTGGCTGCTTGATCTGTGATGATTCTCCCTCTCGCGGTCGTGCGACCGGTACATCCTAGGCGCGCCCACCGAAGAGCCGACAGCCGATTCTCGTCACCGGAAGCTGTCAGCAGCGAAGCGGTCCGTCGCCGCGATGAGCTCGGCGGCGATGGCGGGCTCGGTCGCTGCGTGGCCGGCGAACACCACGCGGAGGTCGGCCTCGGGCCAGACCGACGCGAGGTCGTACGCGTTGCGCACCGGGCAGCACATGTCGTACTGACCGTGGACGATGACGGCAGGGATGTGCCGGATCTTCCCGACGTCCTCGAGCAGCTGGTCGGGGCGGAAGAAGCCGGCGTGCGTGAAGTAGTGGTTCTCGATGCGGGCGAATGCGACCGCGTAGGCCGGATCGTGCGCCTCAGCCACGATCGCCGCATCGGTGACCAACTTCACCGTGGCGTTCTCCCACGTGGTCCACGCGATGCCGGCCGGTACGTGCACGGCGGGATCAGGGTTGAACAGCAGCTCGTGGTAGCGGGAGATGTTGTCGTTCCCGGGCGTGCCGACGTGGAGCAGGCTGCGCGCATCGCGACCCAGCGGCTGGGTGAACACCGACCACCATTCGGGCCGTACGAGACCGGCGGGGCCGTTGTAGAACCAGTC
>DAIPZP010000045.1:0-1342 GCA_036782155.1 Propionibacteriaceae bacterium | reverse complement strand
CTGGCCGTCACCGACGTCGAGCATGCCCGAGTCGTACGGCTCGATCGGTGGGTACGGGGTAGACCCACCCCCCACTCCCCGGTGAGGTTCAGTCAAGGTCGTCGTCCTCGGTGGGGTCGATGATGTGCATCGCCGCCTCCTCAGCAGGGGCGCCGGCGCCGTCGATGCCGACGTCCTCGGCGAGCGTGTCGCTCTCCTCGTCCTCGCCGTCATAGCCGTGGTTGGCGTCGACCAGTCGTCCCGCACGCCGGTTGCCGACTTCGCGAACCTCTTCGGGGTCGTCGCGCCACTCGGTGTCTTCAGTTGGCGCGTCGGGCAGTTCGGCAGCGAGCTTCCGGCCGAGGCCCTCGCCCTGGTGCATCTCAGCAGGTGTGTTGCCGAACCCCTCGGCTGCGGACCAGTGCTCCGGGGTGGTGTAGCCCTCGTCGAGGACATCACTGACCCCACGGTCGTCGAGTGTCTCGTCGGCTTGCATCTGATCGAGCTGTTCCGACTCGTCCGGCATGTAGTCGAGTTCGGTATCCATGCTTTGATCCTGCCACGAACGGACGACAAGTACAGGTATCAACCGCGTTCGACGTAGCATGCCGCCGTGACCGCCGCGCCCAGCACACCCGTGACACCCCTGCAGCAGCCGACGAAGCAGCGCCTGTACGACATCGTCCTCGCGCTGTTCTGCTCGCTGCTGCTGGTGTCGAACATCGGCGCCACGAAGCTCATCGCCTTCGGGCCGAGCCTTACGCTGTTCGGCTTCCCGGTGCTCCCGATCGTGACCGACGGCGGCGCGTTCCTGTTCCCCTTCACCTACATCCTGGGCGACCTGCTCGCCGAGGTGTACGGGATGCGGCTGGCCCGGCGGGCGATCATCCTCGGGTTCGCGATCGCGTTGATGGCGTCGGTGACGTTCCTCGTCGTCGACTCCGCACCGGCCGCGCCCGGCTGGGATCTGGGCAACGCCTGGCACGCCGTGCTCGGCTTCGTACCGCGGATCGTCGCGGCCAGCCTCTGCGGCTTCCTCGCGGGACAGTTCCTCAATGCGTACGTCGTCGTACGGCTCCGGGATCGTGCCCGCCCGGGATCACTGTGGTGGCGGCTCGTCTCCAGCACGCTCGTCGGCGAGCTTGCCGACACCTCGATCTTCTGCACGATCGCCTTCGGCGGCCTCATCGGCGTCGGGACGCTGGTCAACTACATCCTCGTCGGCTACGTCTGGAAGGTCGGGGTCGAGGTGGTCATGCTCCCGGTCACGCTTCGGGTCATCCCGATCGTCCGACGGCACGAGGGTTTCCCGGTCCCCGGCGCCGCAGCAGAGGAGGCCGGCCGGGCCGGCCGATAGAGTGGC
>DAIPZP010000044.1:0-9900 GCA_036782155.1 Propionibacteriaceae bacterium | reverse complement strand
GCACTGCCCGGCCCCGTGCATGGGCTACTCGCCCACCACCAACCAGACCATCAACACCATGGTCGCGAAGGCCTGGCCCGTGTCGCTGTCCATCGCGATCGGCGCGTTCGTGATCTGGATGATCGTCGGCGTCGGAGGCGGCGTCCTGGCGGCCTTGAACCGCGGTCGATGGCCGGACCGCGTGATCGTAGGTTCGGCGCTGGTCGGCTTCTCCGTACCCACGTTCTTCATCGGCCTGATCCTGCTGACGTTCCCGGCCATCAAGTGGGGCTGGGTACCGATCCCCCACTACTTCCCGTTCACCAAGAACCCCATTACCTGGGCGGTGAACCTCATCCTCCCCTGGCTGACACTGGCGTGCATCTTCGCCGCAAGCTACATCCGACTGACACGCGCCTACATGATCGAGACGATGAGCGAGGACTACATCCGCACCGCCATGGCCAAGGGCCAGACCCGGTGGCGCATCATCCTGCGCCACGGGTTGCGGGCGGCGCTCACGCCGATCGTCACCGCCGCCGGCCTCGACCTGGGCGGCCTGCTCGGCGGCGCCATCATCACCGAGAGCGTCTTCTCGATGCACGGCCTCGGATGGACGGCTATCAACGCGGTGATAAACATGAACCTGCCGGTGATCGTCGCGATGGTGCTCATCGTGTCCGCCTTCATCGTCGTCGCGAACATGCTCGTCGACATCGCGTACGGCTTCATCGACCCACGAGTGAAGTTGGTTGGCTGATGGACGACGTACGCGACGACCTCACTGTTGCTGAGACGCTGGAGAGCCGAGGCACCCGGGTCGACCGGACGCCCGCGACGTCGGTGAGCAGCAAGAAGTTCCTGAGGGTCAACGACCTGCACGTCAGCTTCCCGACCGACGACGGCCTGGTGAAGGCTGTGGACGGTGTGTCCTTCGACCTGGAGAAGGGTCAGACGCTGGGCATCGTCGGCGAGTCCGGCTCCGGGAAGTCCGTGACCTCGCTGGCCATCATGGGTCTGCACAGGGGGACGAGGGCCCATGTCTCCGGGGAGATCTGGCTCGACGACGAGAACCTGCTGGCGGTCTCCGACGAGGAGCTCCGGAGCCTCCGGGGCCGCAAGCTGGCGATGATCTTCCAGGACCCGCTGTCGGCGCTCCACCCGTACTACACGATCGGGACCCAGCTCACCGAGGCGATCCAGGTGCACGAGAAGGTCTCGAAGAAGGCCGCTCGCACCAGAGTCGTCGACATGCTCGCCCGGGTGGGCATCCCCAATCCCGACAAGCGCTACGACCAGTACCCGCACGAGTTCTCCGGTGGAATGCGCCAGCGCGCGATGATCGGCATGGCGCTCATCAACAATCCCGAGCTGCTCATCGCCGACGAGCCGACGACGGCCCTCGACGTGACCGTACAGGCTCAGATCCTCGACCTGATGCGCGACCTGCAGGCAGAGTTCGGGTCCACGATCATCATGATCACCCACGACCTCGGTGTTGTCGCGGAGATCGCGAACGACGTGCTCGTCATGTACGGCGGACGGTGCGTGGAGTACGCGGAGGTCGACGACCTCTTCCACCAGCCTGACCACCCGTACACGTGGGGCCTGCTGAGCTCCATGCCCCGCCTCGACCGGGTCAAGCTTGAACGCCTGGTGCCTGTCGCCGGCAACCCGCCGTCGCTCATCAACGTACCGCCGGGCTGTGCGTTCAGCCCTCGCTGCGCGTTCACGGAGTTCTCGCCGCGTCCGTGCAACGTCGACGAACCGCAGCTCCTCGAGTCGTACCCGAAGCACGACTCGCGGTGCCACATTCCTGTCCCCAAGCGCGCGGAGATCTTCGCCGAGCGTGTCGCTCCGAAGCTGTAGGGGGAATCGTGAGCCTGCTGACTGTTACTGATCTCAAGAAGTACTTCCCCACGTACAGCCAGAAGATCTTCCGCCGCGAGGGTGCTCCGGTGAAGGCCGTGGACGGGCTATCGCTGTCTCTCAACGCCGGCGAGACCCTCGGTCTCGTGGGTGAGTCCGGCTGCGGCAAGTCGACCGCTGGCCGCACGATCCTCAAGCTCCTCGAGCCCACCGGCGGAACAATCGAGTTCGAGGGTCGCGACGTCACGCACGCTCACGGCGAGGAGCTGCGGATCCTGCGGCGCGAGATGCAGATGGTGTTCCAGGATCCGTACGGCTCGTTGAACCCCCGCCACCCGATCGGTCAGATCATCGCGGCGCCGTTCGAGATCCAGAAGGTGACACCGCCCGGCGGCGTGAAGAAGGCCGTGCAGGAGCTCATGGAGCGCGTCGGTCTCAACCCTGAGCACTACAACCGCTACCCGCACGAGTTCTCCGGCGGTCAGCGGCAGCGCATCGGCGTGGCTCGTGCGATTGCGCTCAAGCCGAAGCTCATCGTCTGCGACGAGCCGGTATCGGCCCTCGACGTCTCCATTCAGGCTCAGGTCATCAACCTGCTCGAGGACATCCAGAACGAGCAGAACCTCGCGTACATCTTCATCGCTCACGATCTGTCCGTCGTGCGCCACATCTCCGACCGCGTCATGGTCATGTACCTGGGCAAGGTCATGGAGGTCGCCGACCGGAACTCGCTGTACGAGCGGCCGATGCACCCGTACACGCAGGCGCTCATGTCAGCCGTGCCCGTCCCCGAGCCGCGCCGCGACCGCGAACGGATCCTTCTGTACGGCGACCTGCCCAGCCCGCAGAACCCGCCGTCAGGCTGCGTCTTCCGTACCCGGTGCCCGCTCGCCACGGAACGCTGCGCCGCCGAAGAGCCCCAGAAGATCGAGCTCGAGCCCGGCCACATCGTCGCCTGCCACTACCCGAAGGTACGTGCGGTCGTCTGAGCTGTACGAGCTGTGCGTGGCCACCAGTCGCTGGTTCATCATGTTAAGTAGGCGAGTTGTAGGTTCACATGGCCGATTCGCCATGTGAACCTACGAGTCACCCACTTAACATGATGAACCGGCGTCCGCCCTTCGTGAGGTTCGCTCGCTCGCACGCTCGCCGCCGAACCCTCAGGGAACGGACCGTACCGAGCCGGTTAGTCGGCGGTCGTCGGGGCTGGGCGGGGCGGTTTCTCGAGGAGGAAGCCGTCGGGCCACAGGTGGGTGTCGAGCGGGTACTCCGTGACGAAGAAGCAGTCGGGTTCGTCACAGAATCCAGGGAAGCCGCGTTTCCGCTCGGCCGCTGCTTCGACCTCCTCACGCGAGGCGTAGACGCCGACGATCTTGAGATCATCCTTCGTTCGCCGGTACAGAACGCGTCCCAGGTTGTCTCGATGCCGCCGGCCGAAGTGGTGGACGTGCCAGAGCCACACGACGACGGGGGTCGACCCGTCACCGAAGGTGACCCACTGCACTGGCTGGGGCGTCACGTCCAGTACTCCGTGACGAAGCCCTCGCTGTACTCCTCCCCGACCTTCCACTCGTCGATCTCGAAACACGGGGGGGTGCCGAGAAGCCCGGGAGCCGACGCGTGTCCTCGATCGCCTGCTCCGCCTTCTCCTGCGTCGAGTAGACACCGACGATGCGCTGGTTGTCGTACACCCATCCGCAGTCCACGTCACCCTCGTCGCCGACGTGGTCCTGTCCTGGGTGAGCGTTGTGCACCGCCAGGAAGTACGTGGTGGCGACGTCTGCGTCAGTCATGTCAGGTGTTGGCGACCGCGTAGTCCTCGTACGAGCTGCGGGCCTGCGCGAGGGCGGCTACGTAGCCCTGGCGCTCGTAGGCGGCGCCGTCGACGTCGGTCGGTACAGCCAGCAGTCCACGGAAGTCGTCGACCGAGTTGAAGCCCTTGCGCAGCATCCACTGCTCGAGGCCGGTGATGAGCTTGGTCGCGTGCGACGGCCCGTACTTCAGCAGCGACGACGTCGTCATCACCACATCGGCGCCGGCCAGCAGGTACTTCACGACATCCTCGGACGTCTCGACGCCTGACGTGCCGGCGAGCGAGGCCCGCACCCGTCCGTACAGCGCGGAGATCCACGTACGTGGCAGACGCCCGGAGAACGGGCTCGACAGGTCCACGCTCGGCTCCAGCTGGAGCGACTCGACGTCGACGTCCGGCTGGAAGAACTGGTTGAACAGCACAAGGCCGTCGGCGCCGTGCCGGTCGAGCTGCGCGGCCATCTCGCCGAACGACGAGAAGTACGGAGCCAGCTTGACGGCGACGGGGATCGAGACGGCGTCCTTGACGCCCACGAGCACCTCGAGGTGCAGGTTCTCAACCTCTTCGCTGGGGATCCGTAGGTCGCCGGGCACGTAGTAGACGTTCAGCTCGAGCGCGGACGCGCCGGCGTCCTGCATCTGCCTGGCGAACGAGATCCAGCCGCCCATCGTGGCGCCGTTGAGGCTGCCGATCACGGGGATGTCGACGGACTTGGCCGCCTGCTCGAGCAGCATCAGGTACGCCGACGACGCGGCGTCGGCTCCCGGCGCGCGGATCGGGACGCTCGGGAAGTACGACAGCGCCTCGGCGAACCCGTTCTCGTGGTCCTCCTCGACGGCGATCTGGAGCGCCTGCTCCGCCCGAATCTGCTCCTCCATCAGCGAGAACATGACGATCGCCCCGACGCCCGCATCAGCGATCGACTTCACGCCGTCGAGCGTCTGCTGTAGCGGACCGGCAGATGCGACGATCGGGTTGCGGAGCTTCAACCCCAGGTAGTTGGTATCCAGGCTCATTGTGTCCTCACTCGTCTCGTCACTTACTGGCGTGCGTCCGACGTGAAGTCGGATGCGCTGCGCGTGGCCATTTCCTCGTACGTACTCCACCGCTGGTTCACATTCTGCTGAGCCAGGTCAAGCAATCGCTCCGCCTCGGCCGGGTCGGCCTGGGCGAGCATCTTGTACCGCAGCTCGCGGTACACGTAGTCCTTCAGCTGCAGCCGCGGCCTCGGCGAGTCGAGCATGAACGGGTTCCCGCCCTTCACCTTGACCATCGGGTTGTAGCGTACGAGAGGCCAGTGACCCGAGTTGACGGCGCGGTACTGCTGTTCGAGTCCCTGCCTCAGGTCGTACCCGTGCGCGATGCAGTGGCTGTAGGCGATGATGAGCGACGGACCCCGGTACGCCTCCGCCTCGCGGAACGCCTTGAGCGTCTGCTGCGGGTCGGCGCCGAACGCCACGCGGGCGACGTAGACGTTGCCGTACGAGATCGCCTGCAGGGCCAGGTCCTTCTTGTTCGTCATCTTGCCGGCCGAGGCGAACTTCGCGACGGCACCCATCGGCGTCGACTTCGACGCCTGGCCTCCGGTGTTCGAGTACACCTCGGTGTCCATGACGAGGATGTTCACGTCACGTCCCGACGCGAGCACGTGGTCGACGCCGCCCGAGCCGATGTCGTACGCCCAGCCGTCGCCGCCCACGATCCACACCGAACGCCGCAACAGGTGGTCGGCAACCGACCTGAGGTCGGCGATCAGGCGCAGCTGCTCGACGGTCGCCCCCGGCTCGAGCGCATCGAGCTGGCGTCGCAGCTCGTTGACCCGCTCCTGCTGCTGGACCAGGTCGGACTCGTACTCCTGCGACGCGCCGACGAGCGTGTCAGCGAGCTCGGTCCCGACAATCGACCGAAGATCCTCGAGCCGCCTCTTCGCGAGCGTCATGTGCAGGTCGGCGGCGAGCCTGAGCCCGAGGCCGAACTCCGCGTTGTCCTCGAACAGCGAGTTCGACCACGCCGGCCCACGGCCACGCGCGTTCGTCGCCCACGGCGTCGTCGGCAGGTTGCCGCCGTAGATCGAGGAGCACCCGGTCGCGTTGGCCACGGTCGCCCTGTCGCCGAAGAGCTGGCTGAGGAGCTTGAGGTACGGGGTCTCGCCGCAGCCGGCGCACGCCCCGGAGAACTCGAAGAGCGGCTGCAGGAACTGCGTACCGCGGACGGTCCCGAAGTCGACCCTGCTGCGGTCGTTCATCGGCAACGACTCGAAGAACGCCACGTTGTCGCGGATCGTCTTCTGCGGCTTCGCCGCCGTGAGGTTGATCGCGCGATGGGTGGGCGCGCGCAGCGGCTTCACCGGGCACGCCTCGACGCACAGACCGCAGCCGGTGCAGTCCTCGCCGTACACCTGCAGCGTGTACGCGCCTTCCGGCACGCCCGCCGCATTCAGCGGCGCCCACTGGAACGTGTCCGGCGCGTCGGCGAGCGCGTTCGTCGAGTAGTACTTCGCGCGCAGCACGGCGTGCGGGCAGACGAACGCGCAGTTGCCGCACTGGATGCACTGCTCGGGGTCCCACTCGGCGACGATGTCGGAGATGTTGCGCTTCTCGTACTGGGTCGTGCCCGAGGGGTACGTGCCGTCGACCGGCAGCGCCGACACGGGAAGGTCGTCGCCACGGCCGATGAGCATCTTGGCCGTGACCTCGCGGACGAACTGCGGCGCCGAGGCCGGGACCGCCTCGAGCAGGCCGTGGGTGCTCGTCACAGCGGCCGGGACCAGCACCTCGTGCAGGTGGGCCAGCGACTCGTCGACCGCCGCGTGGTTCTTCGCGACGATGTCGGCCGACTTCTTGCCGTACGTCTTCGTGATGGATTTCTTCACTGCCTCGATCGCCACGTCCCGCGGCAGCACGCCCGAGATCGCGAAGAAGCAGGTCTGCAGCACCGTGTTCGTGCGGCGGCCGAGGCCGACCATACGGGCGACTTCGGTGGCGTCGATCGTGTACAGGTGGATGCCGAGCTCGATGATCCTCTTCTGCACCGGAGCGGGAAGCTTGTCGAAGACCTCGTCGGGCGCGTACGAGCTGTTGAGGAGCAGCGTCGTACCGGGCCGCGCGAACTCGAGCACATCGACCCGCTCCAGGATCGACCAGTGGTGGCAACCGATGAAGCCGGACTGGTTGATGAGGTACGGCGCCTTGATCGGGTGAGGCCCGAAGCGAAGGTGAGACACGGTCCGTGAGCCGGACTTCTTCGAGTCGTACACGAAGTAGCCCTGCGCGAAGAGCGGGATGTCCGACCCCTCGGCCACGGTCGAGCCCAGGATCTTGATCGTGTTCTTGTTGGCGCCGACCGTGCCGTCCGAGCCCAGGCCGTAGAACACGGCGCGGTGCACGAAAGGGTCCTCGTAGTCAGCGGTCACGTCGTAGTCGATGCTCGTCATGGAGACGTCGTCGTTGATGCCGACGGTGAACCGGGGACGCGGGGACGGCGAAACCAGCTCGTCGAAGATGCCCGCGGCCATGGTCGGAGTGAACTCCTTGCTCGACAGGCCGTAGCGACCGCCGATGACCGTGGGCATCGAGGCGCGCACGCCGGACGCGTACGCCTCACCCAGCGAGCTCACGATGTCGAGGAACAGCGGCTCACCGCCGGAACCCGGCTCCTTGGTGCGGTCGAGCACGGCGATGCGGGTCGCGGTCGCGGGGATCGCGGCCAAGACGTCCTCGGTCGGCCACGGCCGGTACAGGCGGATCGAGATGAGGCCGACCTTGCGGCCCTGCGCGACGAGCCGGTCGACGGCCGCCTCGATGCTCTGGGTGCCCGACCCCATGGCGATGACGACCTCGGTCGCTTCCGGGTCGCCGTGGTACGAGACGAGGTCGTAGCTCCGTCCCGTCAGCTCGGCGAACTCGGCGAGGAATGCCTTGACGATCTCCGGCGCGCGCTCGTAGTACGGGTTGACGGTCTCACGAGCCTGGAAGTACGTGTCCGGGTTCATCGCGGTGCCGCGGATGTACGGGTGCTCCGGCGACAGCGCACGGTTGCGGTGGGCCTGGATGAGCGACTCCGGCACGTACGCGCGGAGGTCGTCGTCGGACATGCGCTGGACGGTGTTGAGCTCGTGCGAGGTGCGGAAGCCGTCGAAGAAGTGCAGGAACGGGATGCGCGAGCGCAGCGTCGCGAGCTGCGTCACGGCGGCCATGTCGTGGGCCTCCTGGACCGACGCGCTCGACAGCAGCGCGAAGCCGGTCTGGCGTACGGCCATGACGTCCTGGTGGTCGCCGAAGATCGACAGGCCCTGCGTCGCGAGCGAGCGGGCCGCGACGTGGAAGACCGTGCTCGTGAGCTCGCCGGCGATCTTGTACATGTTGGGGATCATCAGCAGCAGGCCCTGCGACGCGGTGAACGTCGTCGAGAGGGCGCCGCCCTGCAGCGCGCCGTGCATGGCCCCGGCAGCGCCGGCCTCGGACTGCATCTCGATGACCGTCGGGATCGTGCCCCAGACGTTCGGCAGATGGTGCGCGGACCACTCGTCGGCGAGCTCGGCCATCGTCGAGCTCGGGGTGATCGGGTAGATCGAGCACAGCTCGTTGAGGCGGAACGCCACGGAGGCGGCTGCCTCGTTGCCGTCGATGATGACGCGGTCGTCGGTACGGCTACGGGAGATCGTGGTCATGGGCTCAGTGCTCCGGGATCATTTCGATGGCGTGGACAGGGCACTGCTCGTAGCAGCTCGCACAGCCCGTGCACTTCTCGTAGTTGTACTGGTAGCGGTAACCCTTGCCGAGCTTGATGATCGCGTCCTCCGGGCAGCTGCCGAGGCAGCCGTCGCACTCGATGCAGTTGCCGCAGGACAGGCAGCGCGACGCCTCGAAGTGGGCCTCCTCGGCCTTGAGCCCCTCGACGACCTCGGCGAAGTCCATGCGGTGCTCGAGCGCCAGCTCGGGCTCGAGGCGACGCTCGTGGTCGCCGAAGTACCACAGGTTCAGCATGTCGAGCGTGGCGATCAGGTGCTTCGTACGCGGCGCGGCCTGTCGGTTGAACAGCCAGTTGTCGATCATCCGGGCAGCGCGCTTGCCGTGCCCCACGCCGATCGTGACCGTACGGTCGCTGGGTACGACATCGCCGCCGGCGAAGATGCCGGGCACATCGGTCATGAGGCTGATGGGATCGACGCGTACGACGTCGTTCTCGAACCGCAGGCCCGGGATGTTCTTCAGGAAGTTCGAGTCGGCCTCCTGGCCGAGGGCGAGGATGACGGTGTCGGCGGCCATCGTCTCGTAGCGCCCCGTACCCCTGGCCTTGCCGGACTCGTCGAGCTCCATGATCTCGACGGTCATCGAGTCGGAATCCATCGCCGAGATCGTACGGAGCCAGTTCATCTGGACGCCCTCGCGGATGGCCTCTTCCTTCTCCGCGGCGTTGGCGGGCATCTGCTCCTCGCCGCGGCGGTAGATGACGATCGACTCCTCGGCACCGAGCCGGCGCGCGACGCGGGCGGCATCCATCGCTGTGTTGCCACCGCCGTACACAGCCACGCGGCGCCCGATCACGGGCCGTTCTCCACTGGCCACGTCATGCAGGAACGAGACGGCGTCGATCATCTTGCCGGCGTCCATGCTGGGGATGTCGACGCGCTTGGACAGATGGGCGCCGATGGCGACGAAGACGGCGTCGAAGCCGCCCTCCTTCTGCTCCGCGAGCAGGTCTTTGATCTTGTGGTTCTGGGTGAAGACGATGCCCAGGCCGCGCAGCCGGTCGATCTCGGCGTCGAGGATGTTGCGCGGCAGGCGGTACTCGGGGATGCCGTAGCGCATCATGCCGCCGGGCACGTCGCCGGCGTCACGGATCTCCACGGAGTGGCCGAGGGTGGCGAGGTGATACGCGGCGGACAGGCCCGAGGGGCCTGCGCCGATGATGAGCACCTTGAGGCCGGTCGGATGGTCGAGCCTCGGGAACTGCCAGCCGTTCTCGATGGCGAGGTCTCCGAGGTAGCGCTCGACGCCGTGGATGGAGATGGCCTGATCGAGGTCGGAGCGGTTGCATCCGTTCTCGCACGGGTGGTAGCAGACACGTCCGTGGATCGCCGGGAACGGGTTGTCCATGACGAGCTGGCGCCACGCCAGCTCCTCCTGACCGGCCTTGACCAGTCGGAGCCATTCCTGGATGTTCTCGCCCGCGGGGCAGGCGTTGTTGCACGGCGGGAGCAGATCCATGTACACCGGCATGCGGGAACGGACCGGACC
>DAIPZP010000043.1:4076-10012 GCA_036782155.1 Propionibacteriaceae bacterium | reverse complement strand
GCGACCATGAAGGCCGCGATGACCGTGTGGGGCCACTGCGCCAGGAAGATCGGGTTGGTCAGCACCGCGCCGAAGTCGACCAGCTCGGCGCGGCCGTTCTTGTAGGTCGCGCCCACCGGGTTCTGCATCCAGGAGTTGGCGGCGATGATGAAGATCGACGAGATCAGGGTGCCGATGGAGGCCAACCAGATCATGGCGAGGTGCTTGCCCCGCGAGAGCTTGTCCCAGCCGAAGATCCATAGGCCGAGGAACGTGGATTCGAGGAAGAAGGCGATCAGAGCCTCGAGCGCCAGCGGCGCACCGAAGATGTCGCCTACGAAACGGCTGTACTCGGACCAGTTCATGCCGAACTGGAACTCCTGGACGATGCCGGTGACGACACCCATCGCGAAGTTGATGAGGAACAGCTTGCCGTAGAACTTGGTGAGTCGGAGGTAGCGGTCACTGCCGGTGCGGTACCACTGCGTCTGTAGAACGGCCACCAAAAGCGACAGTGCGATGGTGATCGGTACGAAGAAGTAGTGGTACACCGTCGTGATGCCGAACTGCCATCTGGCGATCGTGTCGGAGCCCATGGCGCGGAATGTACTACGCGCCGTCGTAGTTCGCACATCCATCGTGCAGACTTCTTCTATGCCGCAGTTGGGGATACTCGAGTCCAAGGTCATGGAGGTGCTCTGGAACGCTTCCTCGCCCCTGTCCGTGCGGGAAGTCCACGACTCGCTCAGCGCCTCGGCGGACCTCGCCTACACGACCGTGATGACCGTCTTGGACCGGCTGGCGAAGAAGCATCTCCTGCTGCGAGACCGCGACGGCAAGGCCTGGCTGTACCGGACGGCGGCATCCCGGGAACAGCTCCTGGTCGGAGAGGTCCTCGAGGCGCTCCGCCATCCTGGCGTGGACGCTGAGCTGTTCGCCACGGCGTTGGTGGCGGGGCTCACCGCGGGTGAGCGGTCACTGCTCGGATCGCGGCTCACCGGCGACTGAACCCGGAGACGTTGAAGCCCACCGCGGGTCACTGCTGGCCCACGATGGGCGGTGCGTACGAAGGTGGTTCTCGTCAGGCGGCGACCGGCGCCACGTAGGAGTCGTCGAGTCGCGAGGCGAGGCTGAGCTGAGCGTCAGCCACGCGGCGGAGCAGGTTCGCGGCCTTCGTCCGGAGCGGCTCGTCACGGATGACGAGTCCATCGGCGTCGAACTGAGCCCGTGCCAGGTTCTCTGCCTCCGTGCGGGCGGTCAGCGCGTTGTAGTTGAGGTAGATCGACATGGCGTTCCTCTCGTAGTGGCGGCGAATGCCCAGAGGCCAACCGTGACGGCCTCGGGCATCGTCGGACCGGTGGCGGGGATCCAGATGCCTTGAGTGGCTTCCGATCTCCTGTTTGTAGTTTATAGCACTAGAGTCGCGGACCACGAACCCAGCTCATGTCTTTCTCATGTCCGGGAGGCGTCGAGATCGGGCTACTCGGCCTCAGCGGAGACGGCGCTGCTCACGTCGTCCGGGTTGACGATGGGGATCTCGACGGGATGGTCGCCGTACGCGCGCGGGTCCTCGCGTGGCTCGATGTGGGTGCGTACCTCGAGGTCTGGGGCGACAGCGCGGAGGTCCGCCTCGACGACCTCCACGAGGTCGTGGGCGCGCTCGACACTCCAGCTGCCCGGCACGAGCGCGTCGAACGAGGCGAAACCGTGTCGGCCGGCTGCGCGGGTGCGCAGACCGTGGAACATCACGTCATCCGTGGTGTGACGCAGCAGGACCGCCACGATCTCAGCGTTCTCTTCGGCCGGCAGCGTGCGGTCCAGCAGTCCGGAGGTCGACTCAGCGACGAGCCGGAACCCGGCGACGATGATGTTGACCCCTACGGCAAACGCGACGATCGGGTCGAGCCTCTGCCACCCCGTCAGAGCTACGAGCAGCACGCCCACGACCACGCCCGCCGAGGTCCACACGTCGGTCATCAGGTGCTTGCCGTCGGCCTTGAGTGTCAGCGACTTGTACTGACGGCCGGCACGGAGGAGCACGAACGCCACACCGCCGTTGATCGCGGATGCGAAGACCGAGATCAGCAGACCTATGCCGACGTTCTCGATCGGCTGCGGGTGGAGGAACCGCTCCACGGAGCTGACGATGATCGCGAGGGCCGCGACGAAGATCATCCCGCCCTCGACAGCGGCCGAGAAGAACTCAGCCTTGGTGTGACCGAAGTTGTGCGCCTCGTCCGCCGGCTTCGCCGCGAGGCGAAGCATGAACAACGCGACGATGGCGGCGACCAGGTTCACGACCGACTCGGCCGCATCCGACAGCAGCCCGACCGACCCGGTCAGCAGCCACGCGCCCGACTTCAGGCCGATCGTGACGATCGCTGCCGCGATCGACATCCATGCGTACCGCGTGAGGCTGGGGCGAGAGTTCACCGGCACATTCTCGCAGCACGCCGGACCACGGTCGAACCGCCCGTCGGCCAGGGACGCCGCTGCCTACGACACCGCGGCGAGCGCGGCGGGAGAGACGGTACGGGCCCGCAGGATGGCCGCCACGGAGAACAGCGCCCCGAGGAGCGTCCAGGCGATCAGCGCGAACACCCCGCCGGTGACACCCGGACCACCGCTGACGACCGCACGTACGGCGTCATAAGCGGGCGACAACGGCGACAGCGGACGGATCGCGTCGAGCCAGCCAGGCACAGTGCTCGTGAGCGCCGTCGCCAGCGTGATCACCGCGAACGCGACGCCTACGACCCGTCCGGCACCTTTCGCCCACGCGGCGAGCGCATGGTTGACGGCGACGAACGCGACACCCGCCAGTACGAGCAGCACCGTCAGCTCGAGCCAGCGGTACGCCGGGAGCTTGACGAACGCCTGCCCGACCGCGGAGACCAGCAAGGCCTGCACGAGCACGATGGCGAGGCCCGGCCGCAGCGCGTCGACCACGAGGGCCGCCGTCGCACTGCTGGACAGAGCCAGCCGGCGTCGTACCGCCGGAAGCACCGTGTACGTGGCGAACGCGCCCGCCCACAGCGCCAGGATCATCAACAACGCTGCCAGAGCAGCGCCGGGCTGTACGAGGCCGTCGAGGCTGGACACCGAGATCGGCGAGGCGACGACCTTCGACAGCTGCGTACGGTCAGTGGTCGAGTAGCTCGGCACCTGGGTCGCACCCTTGGCGAGCCCGTCCGCAAGCTGCTTCGTACCATCGGCGAGCTGCGCGGCTCCCGGCGCGGTCTGGTCGACCCCGTCGACCAGCTGGCCCACGCCGGACACGTACTGCTGCGCGCCGCTCAGCAGGGTCGATCCCCCGCTCGAGAGCTGCGCCATACCGCTCGACAGCTTCTGCGCACCTGCCGACGACAGGTCGACGCCGCCGGTGTACGCGTTGATCCCGTACTCGAGGGACAGCTGACCGCCCAGCGACTGGCTGACGCCAGCACGGACCTGCTCGAGCCCGGCCACGAGCGGAGCCCCGCCCGCCGCCAGCTGCGTGGCGCCGACCTTCTCCGGCTCGAGAACCGCGGCGGTGGGGATGTTGTCCACCGTTGCCACCAGCGTCGTCGTCCCGTCGACCAGCCCCTTGACCTTCGGCGCGACCGCGCTCAGCGTCGCAGCGCTGCCGGACACGCTGGCCAGCGCCTGGGACAGGGTCTTGCCGCTGTCAGTCGCTCCGAGCGCGTCCGTGACGGCGCTCTTGCTGGACGCTGCAGCAGCCGCGACGCCCGCCGCGTACCCCTTGCACGCGTCGGAACCAGGAGCCCCCACCGACGCAGGGCACGCCAGGTTGGCCGCCGCCGTGTCGATCTTGGTCGAGGCAAGGGAGTCGAGGTTGCTGGCGAGCGACGACGCCGTGGAGGCCGACGCCGCGAGGGACGAGGTGGTCGAGGTCACCGTGCCGGTGAGTGCGTTGGCGTTGGACGTGTACGAGGCGAGGTTGCCCCCCGAGAACAGCCCGTCGTCGATCTGGCGCAGGCCCAGCAGCAGGTCGACCTGTTGCGGCAACGGCGTGAGGATGCCAGTCACCCCATCGGTGTACTGCTTGAGGCCGGTCTCGTACGTACCGATGCCCGCATCGAGCTTCGTGACCCCGGAGCGGAGCTGTGCGGAGCTCGCCGAGAGTTGGCTGAGCCCTGCGGCGAGCTCGGCCGCGCCGGTCGCCGACTGGCTCGCGCCGGACGTGTACTGGCTGATGCCGGACACGAGGCTGGAGCCCCCTGTCTTGATCAAGCCGCCGTTGGAGGTGATCTGGTATAGCCCGTCCGACAGCGCTGTGCTGCCGTCGGCCAGCTTCTTCGCGGCATCAGCGACCGTCTGGAACTGCTGCCCGGTCGTGTTGAAGCCGAGGTAGACCTGGTCGAGGTAGCCCTCGGTGAGCGTCTGGTTGAGCGCGATCGCGGCGGCCTGCGCCACGGACTGTCCCACGGCCGTGTCGGCGAGGCCGGCGACCGGCGAGGTCGAGACGTCGATCGTCGCCTGCTGGGCGGCGCTCGCCGTCCCTGCGTACGACGTGGCGGCGGCGGAGAAGTTCTCGGGGATCGTCACGACGGCGGCGTACCGCCCGGACTTGAGCCCGTCGGACGCGTGGCTCGCGTCAGCGAGGACCCAGGTGAAGTTCTGGCCCTCTTCGGCCGAGATGAGCTGGGCGGACAGCTGCCGCCCCATCGGGACGGTCTGGCCGTTGATCGTCACCGCCTTGTCGAGGTTCACGATCGCCGCCTGCACCTTGGACAGACGCGTGTCGGAGTTCCACGTCGCCGCCATCAGCCCGGTGGCGATGAGCACGGGGACCAGGAGCAGTCCCAGTGCTTTCGCCCACCAGCGACCACCCATAGTGGAGCTGAGCCCGCTCATACGATTCCCCTTCGGTTTCCGACGAGCGCCGGCTCGCCGAGATGCAGTGTGTAGTCGCCCGGGCGCACCAGGTCTTGGAGCGTCTCCAGCGAGGCGGCACCCACGACGAGTGCCCTCGCGCCGAGCTGTGGGATCAGAGCTTTCACGGCGTCACGGTCAGCGCTGGTAAGCCTGTCGACGTCGTCGATGAGGATGAGGCCCGCCTTCGTACGTGCCAGCTCCCGAGCCAGGTCCGGAGTCATCGCGTCGGCGCACAAGGACTCGCGTCGCGCCTTCGAGGCAGCGTCCGGCAGGACGTACCCGAGCACCTTGACGGTCCCCTGAGCCGGAACCATCCGGCCGCCGAGGGTGAGCAGGAGGGCCGCTCGGGCCGCAGGCGAACCGGTGACAGCGAGCACCTGACCCGGGTCGAGCCGGATCGACAGACCCTCCACGGCAGTGGGCCCGGCGCCGATGGCGAGATCCTCCGCGATGACCACCCCGGTGTCTCCAGGTGCCGGCCAGTCCGCGAGCTTCAGCTGCCGCGCGAGGGACTCGCCCTCGATGTCCAGGCTGGGCAGGATCCGGTCGAGCCACTTCGGCAGCCACCACGCCTTCTCGCCGAGCAGGTGCATCACGGCAGGAACGAGCGTCATCCGTACGAGGAAGGCGTCGATCGCCACGCCGACCGCCAGCCCGAACGCGATCGACTTCAGCGCACCCTCGCCCCTGGGGACGAAGAACGCGAAGACCGCGAACATGATGATCGCGGCGGCGACCACCACCTTCGCCGAGTGGACGAAGCCGTCATGGACGGCGTGGCGTGCATTGTCGCCGTGCACGTGCTCTTCCCGCATCCGGGAGACGAGGAAGACCTCGTAGTCCATCGCCAGGCCGAACAGGATGCCCATGGTGATGATCGGGAAGAACGAGATGATCGAGGTCTTCTCCGACAGGTTCACGAGCCCCGAGAAGTAGCCCTTGTTGAACACGAGGGTCGCGGCGCCGAACGAGGAGCCGACGCTGAGCAGGTAGCCGACGGCTGCCTTGATGGGTACGGCGATCGACCGGAACACCATCATCAGCAGGATCAGCGAGAGGCCGACGACGAAGATGCCGAA
>DAIPZP010000043.1:0-3976 GCA_036782155.1 Propionibacteriaceae bacterium | reverse complement strand
CTCGATGTCGGACTTGATGCCCGCGATGACCCCGAGCGGGTCGGTCGACTGGACGACCGACATCGTCACGATCAGCGGGCCATTGGCGCCGGGACCGAAGGCACTGGCCACGGCGTCGTACGTCTGACGCGCCGGGGAGCTCGTCGAGAGCTGGCCGGCGTTGGGCAGCGACAGCCACAGGTCCTTGGCCGGGTAGCTGAGTGCGCCGAGTCCTGCGACGACGACGAGGATGGTGACGACCGGGTACTTGGTGACGACACGTACCCACCAGCCGGACGCGCCTCCGCCGGTGCGCGGAGCGCGTTGATGTGCGGCGCGCTTGGCCTTCTTCGGCCGCGCCCGCTCTCCCAGGAAGCCCAGAACGGCCGGGAGCAGTGTGAGCGCGACCAGCACGCCGATCCCGACGGCGACCGCGCCGAAGGCGCCCATCACCGTGAGGAAGGGGATGTTCGCGACAGCGAGTCCGACCAGAGCGATGATGACGGTGAGGCCGGCGAACACGACCGCGGAGCCCGAGGTGGCGACGGCTCGGGCCACGGACTCCTCGGGCGTGATGTCGCTGGCCGCGAGCTGATCGCGATGCCGGGACATGATGAACAGCGCGTAGTCGATCCCGACCGCAAGGCCGAGCATGAGGCCGAGCATCGGCGTCGTGGAGTTGATGTCCATGAAGCGGGTGGCGCCGAACGTGATCGCCATCGCCAGACCGACGCCGAGCAGCGCGTTGGCCAAAGGCACGATGCCCATCAGCAGCGACCCCAGCACGACGATGAGTACGGCGAGGGCGACGACGACGCCCATGGCCTCGACCACCGTGATCTTCGGGAGCTGGATGGAGAACACGTCACCGCCGACGAGCACCTGGGTACCGGCGGGAAGTGTCTTCTGCAACGCCGCCCCGTCGTCCTGGAGGTGCGCCCGGTCGGCGTCGGTGAAGGTGATGGAGGTTCCCACGACCCGGATGCTGAGCTTCGCCGTACGGCCGTTGGCGGAGATCTGCCCCTGGACGTATGCGTTGTACGGGCTGACCACGCCCTTGACGTACGGTCGGGTCGCGATGTCGTTGAGGCCCGCCTCGATCGCCTTCTGGATATCGGCGTCGTGGAACGAGTGCCCCTCGGGGATCGTCACCACCATGGTCGACGTGGAGTCGGCCGCGGACGGGAAGGTCATCCGGAGCTGGTCGTACGCGATCTGGCTGGGCGCCCCGGGAGTCGTGAAACTGTCGTTCGTCGGCTGACGGATGGCCAGGGCCCCGCCACCGACCAGGAGCAGCAGCGCGACCCACGCGATCAGTACGCGGCCGCGGCGCCGAAAGCACCACCGACCGATGTCGTACAAGAACACGGACATTCGTACCCCCACCGCTTGGGACCTTCAGACGATTCGATACAGAAGTGTATCCGCATGACAAAGGCCTCTGACCAGGCGTGCTGCCCGAGGCGCGGCCGGACGGCCACGGACTTCCGCCTGCCTACCACCGGTAACGTCGTGGCCGATAGATTGGCACCGCCTCGAAGGAGGGTGAGTGAGCGACCACGCGACCATGACGCCGCGACGTGCGGCGACCAGGGCACGTCTGCTGGATGCCGCACGCGAGGTCATCGCCGAACGCGGCGCCGGCGGCGCGACCGTCGAGGGGATCGCGGAGCGTGCAGGTTTCACCCGCGGGGCGTTCTACTCCAACTACGCGAGCCTCGACGAGCTGATCGTCGACGTCATCCGTGAGGTGGGCGAGACCAGGCTCGCGCAGGTGAGGGCTGCGGCCGCACAGTTCGCCAGCCACCGCGAGGAGGACCAGCTCACCATCGACTCAGCCCTCGAGGGTGGGGTCCGCGACTTCGTCCACCTGCTCCAGCCGCCCATGCACGAGGTGCTCCTCCAGGCGGAGCTGCGCCTCTACGCTCTGCGGAACGAGGGAGCGCGTGCCGGCTACGTGACGGCGGTCCGGGAAACCATGACCGGCGTGTACGCGATCCTCGAGACCCTGTTCGCGAGCGTTCATGCCCAGCTGCGCGCCACCCCGGAGATCACCATGGACATCCTCATGGGCTTCTTCGACCAGGGCAGCGTGATGAGCTACCTCGAGCTCGGCCGGGTCGATCCTGACGAGCAGGTCGCCCGGCTTGGCCGCCTCATCGACGTGATCATCGACCGTACGGCGTCGGCCTCTGGCGACCAGCTCCTCTAGCCCGACAGCGACCGCTGATCAGCCGGCCTAGAACTTCGCCGTCACCGTCCGGACGGACGTAGCCGTCGCAGGGAGGTATCCGAGCGCGCTCCCGGTCACCGCCACGCTCAAGGTGTGGCCCACGTCGGCCCTGGTCACCGTGTACGTCCGTCGGTTCGCCGCCGGGATCGCGACGCCGTCGCGCAACCACTGGTAGGACAACGAGACGTTCGCGGGTTCCCAACCCCCCGGAACCGCGAACAGCGTCGACGAGACGTTCGGGTTGCCCCAGATCATCACGGTGCCGGCGACCACCCGAGCCTGCGCCACGACGGCGGTCGGCGCCGACACGGCTGTCGCGGGGATGTAGCCGGAACGAGTGCCGGTGACCGAGACAGACAGGACGTGGCCGACATCCGTCAGGGTGACCGTGTAGCCGGACCGCGTCGCGCCGGAGATCGCCACACCATCACGCAGCCACTGGTACGACAGCCGGATATTGCCCGGCGACCACGTGCCCGGCTGAACCGTCAGCCTCGAGTCCACCGCCGGCGTACCGGCGATCGTGACCGTACCCGACGTCACACGCGGCTGCGCCACCATCGCAGTGGCTGCGGAGATCGCTGTGGCGGACACGTACCCGGGGCGACTGCCGGTCACCGACACCGTCAGTCTGTGGCCGATATCGACCATGCCGACCGTGTACGTCGATCCTGTCTCGCGGGCGATGGCGACCCCGTCGCGCAGCCACTGGTACGCCAACCTGACGTAGCTCGGCGACCACGTGCCGGGCTGAGCCGTCAGCGTCATCGTCACCAGCGGCGTACCACTGATCGTCACCGTCCCGGCGACGACCGCGACCCCCTGGAGCTCAACCGTGGCCGTCTGAGCCGACGTCACCGTCGCGCTGACATAGCCCTGCTTCACACCGGTCACGTTCACGCTGAGGCGCGCGCCCAGATCGGCCGCCACCGGCGTGTACGTGGCCCGCGTCGCGCCGGCGATCGTGGCGCCGTTGCTCAGCCACTGGTACGAGAGTGTGGCGTCGGCCGGGACGTACGTCGCGTTCGCTGTGAGGGCGCGTCGTACAGGCGCACGGCGACGCCGCTCACGCCGGTCTTCGTCACCGAGCCCAGGACCATGCCGGACGCCGACGCGTACTTCTGCAGGGTGACGTTGATGCCCGTGATGCTGGCGCCTTGCACGAGGTTCGGGAGGACGGCGGAACTCGTGGGCACGTACCCGCCGAGCAAGGCCTTGAGCACATGGGTTCCGGGGTCGACCTGCAGCGTGTACGTGCCGTCGTTGGCCGAGGTCGCCGTGGCCGATCCGCCGGTGTCGCTGATGGTCACGCCCGCCAGCGGCTGGGCACTCACGGAGTCGAAGATCGTGCCGCTGATCGACACCGGCAACGCCGCCATCGCCTTCGGCGCGGCCCCGAACATCTGCACACCGACGAGCAGCAGGAGGGAAACGACGCCGGCGACAAACCGGGCCCTGACCAATGTGGAGGTGGTGGTCACGGAAATCCCCCTATGAATTGCTCCCCGAAGCACACGTCAAGCGTGTTCGGCCGACGTTAGCAGCGCAAGGGAACACTCGCCGGGCCGGGTACGGAATTGCCCGCCCGGCCTGCGATCGTGAGGGTGGCCGTGAGTGACAGTGTCACGGCGTTCGCGTGAGCGAACGTCAGTATCTCGTGTGCGCCTTCTCCCAGTACTCGTCGCTGTTGGCCACTTCCCAGGCCAGCTGCAGGTCACCTGTAGACAGCACGCGCGCCGTCCAGAACGGCCAGGTGTCGCTCAA
>DAIPZP010000042.1:0-10034 GCA_036782155.1 Propionibacteriaceae bacterium | reverse complement strand
AGGAAGGCGCGGAGCGTGGCCACGAGCGGCGGTCCAGACGCCAACGGCGCCCTGATCACCAGCCGCGCCAGCCGGTCCGCTCCATCCTCTGTCGCGACCACGAGCGCAGGGCCCAGAGCGATCGCCCCGGGCACTTCTGCCACGACCCCCGCCAGCTCGGTGAGCGCGGCCCATTCACCCTGGGCCACAGCCAGGAAGACCGCGGGCGGAAGCTCGGCCTCGACCCGGTCGGCCAGCTCGCGCTCCGCGAATCCGACCGGGTCGACCCTGGTGAGTGCTTGAAGTGGGCGCGAGCCGGACGGCCCGACGGCCAGGACCGTACCTCCGTCGGACGCCGGCCGCACCAGTGCCGTCGCCAGGAACCAGCGCCGCAGCGCCTCTTCGGCTGCTCGCAGGTCAGGACGGTTGAGCAGCACGCTCGTGTCGAGTAGGAGCGCCGCCGCGTACCCTCCGTCGGCAACCGGTTCCGCACCGGGCGTCGCGACCACGAGGCAGGGCTCGGACCCAACCGTGGTGAGCACCTTCCCCAGCGACGACTGCCGGACGGTCGTACCAGGAAAGGCCTTCCCGAGCTCCTCCGCCGTACGTTCGGAGCCGACTCTCGTGGAGCGCCACCGGGTTCCGCCGCAGTTCGGGCAGCTCCAGCCGAGCACCGCGCGCCCGCACCACGTACAGGTCGTGAGCGGATCACCCGATCCGGGAGAGGAATCGGTACGGACACGGCCTCGACAGTGCGGGCATCGCACCGGTTCCCGGCAGGTCTGGCAGCTCAGGCTGACCACGTACCCGGCACGCGGCACCTGGACGAGGATGGGGCCCTGCGCCAGCCCGGCACGTACGACGCTGAACGCCTGGTGCGGCAACCTGGCCGCCCGCGCAGCCGGGTCCCGCTCCAGTGCGAAGTCGTCATCAGCCGCCACACGCACGGCCGGCGCCTCGGTGCGCGCACGATCGGCGGTCAACGCGATCGGGTGCAGCCAACTGCGCCCCACCCACGACTGGACCTCGGCGGTCCGTGAGTACGAGCCGAGCAGGAGCCCAGCGCCACGCTGTGTGACGCGGATGGCGGCCACGTCGCGGGCATGAGGGTACGGGGCGTGCGGGTCGCTGAGGAGGTCGTCGCCGTCGTCCCAGACGCAGACGAGTCCGAGATCGACCACCGGCGCGAACACCGCCGACCGTGTCCCCACGACGACCCGCGCCTGGCCCCTCAGACCACGCAGGAATGCCCGGTAGCGTGCGGCCGGACCGAGGTCCGCCGATTGCCGCACGACCAAACCCCTGCCCACACGACGCTCGACAGCGGGCAGCAGGCGGGCCACATCCTTGACGTCAGGGACGACGAGGACGGCGGACCGACCTGATGCCACGCAGGCAGCGGCCGCCGCAGCGAAGCCCTCGGTCCAGTCGCCGATCGCGGCTGCCACCGGTACGACCGTCCACGCCGCCCGAGGAGACGCCCCCGAGGCGAGCGCGGAGACGTAGCCGGCGCCGTCCGCGTAGGCCGCCAGGGGACCCGGGCTCGCGTCAGGGGCCCCCGATTCCGGCAGCGGCTTGACCTCCGCCTTCTCCGTAGCCGCATGCCGCGGCGGTACCGCCAGCCGCACCACGTCCGAGAACGTCCCGGCGTAGTGATCGGCGACCGCTCGTACGAGCTCGATCGTCTCCACGGGCAGGACGACCTCGTCGGAGAGGCTCTTGGAGAGCGGCGCCAAGCGTGCCAGATCGCTCTCGGCGACCCGCTCGACGACGTAACCGTCGACGAGCCGGCCAGAGAACCTCACACGCACCCGGGACCCCGGCACGGCAGCATGGTCGAGCGTCTCAGGCACCGCGTAGTCGAAGAGCCTGTCGAGGTGCGGCAGCCCGACGTCGACGTGCACGCGCGCGACGGGCAGGTCCAATGCCTACCCCCGGACAGCCTGCGCGAGCGCGTCGGCCTTGTCGGTCCGCTCCCACGTGAACTCGCTCAGCTCACGGCCGAAGTGGCCGTAGTTGGTGGTCAACGAGTAGATCGGGCGCAGCAGGTCGAGCTGACGGATGATCACGCTGGGACGAAGGTCGAAGACGCTCTCGACGGCCGCAGTGATCTGCTCGAGCGGAACCTTCTCCGTGCCGAAGCAGTCGACGTACAGGCCCACCGGGTGAGCGCGGCCGATCGCGTACGCGACCTGCACCTCGCAGCGAGTGGCAAGGCCCGACGCGACGACGTTCTTGGCGACCCAGCGCATCGCGTACGACGCGGAGCGGTCGACCTTGGACGGGTCCTTGCCCGAGAACGCCCCGCCACCGTGGCGGGCCATGCCGCCGTACGTGTCGACGATGATCTTGCGTCCCGTGACGCCGGCATCTCCCATGGGGCCGCCCACGACGAAGGAGCCGGTCGGGTTCACGTAGACCTTGAGGTTGGGGCGCGCCAACTCGTACCTCGCGAGCACCGGCTCGATGATGAGGCGCTCGACGTCGGCCTTGATCTGCGACTGCGTGACGTCTGCCCGGTGCTGGGTCGAGACGACCACGGTGTCGATCGCGACGGGCGTTTCGCCGTCGTAGGAGATGGTGACCTGCGTCTTGCCGTCCGGACGGAGGTAGTCGAGCTCGCCGCCGCGGCGCACGGCGGTGAGCCGCTCGCTGAGACGGTGGGCGATGTCGATCGGCAGCGGCATGAGCGTGGCCGTGTCGGAGCAGGCGTAGCCGAACATCAGGCCTTGGTCACCAGCGCCCTGGGAGTCGTTGTCGTCCGCCGAGCCCTCGGCGCGGTGCTCCTCGGCCGTATTGACACCCTGCGCGATGTCGGGCGACTGGCTGCCCAGCGCGACGACGACACCACAGGACTCACCGTCGAACCCGATCTCGCTGGAGGTGTAGCCGATGTCGAGGACCCGCTGGCGAGCGATCTTCGCAATGTCTACGTACGCCTCCGTCGTCACCTCTCCCGCCACGACGACGAGTCCGGTGGTGACCAGGGTCTCGACGGCCACCCGGCTCCTCGGGTCCTGGGTCAGCAATGCGTCGAGCACGGAGTCGGCGATCGAGTCGGCGACCTTGTCGGGATGGCCCTCGGTGACGGACTCCGACGTGAACAGAAGAGGCACTGCGCTCCTATTGGGCGGTGGCGCGGTGTTTGATCGCCGCGTCGAGTATCCGATGTGCGACGACGGCCTTGCTGGCCGCGACGCGATCGCAGACACCGGCGGTGCCCACGATCATGACAATGGTGTCGGACATTCCGAACACTTTGTGGTCCGACACGTCGTTCACGACGAGCAGGTCGGCGCCCTTGCGCGACAGTTTCTCACGTCCGGCAGCCGCCAACGCTGTCTCGTCGGCAATCGTCTCGGCCGCGAAGCCGACGATCGTCTGCCCGGCGCGACGTGCCCGGGTCAGGCCTGCGAGCACGTCCGTCGTCTGGGTGAGCTCGAGGGTCATTCCGTCTGCGCCGGACTTCTTGAGCTTCTCCCCCGAAGGGGCGATCGGCGTGAAGTCGGCCACAGCGGCCGCCATGACGATGATGTCCGCCGAGGCGGCGGCCTCCGTCATCGCGGTGGCCAGGTCCGCGGTCGACGCGACGGTGCGAACCTCCACCGAGGATGGCCACGGTACGTCGAGGTGAGCGGCGACGAGTGTCACACGTGCGCCACGCAGCGCCGCGGCCCGGGCGATCTCGACTCCCATGCGACCGGACGACGCGTTGCCGATGAACCTGACAGGGTCGATGGCCTCGTGCGTACCGCCGGCGCTCACCACGACGGACAGCCCGGTGAGGTCACGCTCAGCGGCTCGTGTGCTGACGTCGCCTTCGAGGAGCGCCTCGGCGATCCCTACGATCTCCCCCGGCTCTGGCAGCCGGCCGACGCCACTGTCCGCGCCGGCCAGCCGACCGGAGGCGGGATCCAGCACGACGATGCCGCGGGACCGCAAGGTGGCGACGTTCTGGGTCGTTGCGGGATGCCGCCACATCTCCGTGTGCATCGCCGGGCACACCAGTACGGGGCACGTCGCGGTGAGCAGCACATTGGTCAGTAGGTCGTCGGCACGACCAGCCGCCTGCCGGGCGATGAGGTCAGCCGTGGCAGGGGCGACGAGGACGAGGTCGGCCTCACGGCCCAGTCGTACGTGCGGGATGCGGTCCGCGCTGGTGAACACGTCTGTCGCCAACGGCTTTCCGGACAGCGCGGCGAACGTCGTCTCCCCCACGAAACGCAACGCGTTCGCTGTGGGCACGACGGTGACGTCGTGACCACCCTCGGTCAACCGCCGAAGGACCTCGCAGGCTTTGTACGCGGCAATTCCGCCGGACACGCCCAGAACGATCCGGCTCACGTGCGGTTGCCTCAGAGCTCGGCGTCGCCGAAGGGGTCGCCGAAGACGAAGTCCGGATCGGCGACAGCCTCAGCGCGGGCGGCAGCCTCAGCCTCGGGATCGATCTGGGTGCACTCGAGCATGTTCGCGTTGACCTCACGCAAGGCGATCGACAACGGCTTCTCCTGCGGGGAGGTGTCGACCAGGGGCCCGACATTCTCCAGCAGGCCCTCGGCCAGCTGCGAGTAGTAGGCGTTGATCTGGCGCGCACGCTTGGCAGCGAACAGGACGAGGCGGTACTTGCTGTCCACCTTCTCCAGCAGCTCGTCGATGGGCGGATTGGTGATGCCTTCTGCGTGAACCGTCACTCGTTACCTTCAGTCGGGTTGGATGCGCGCCCAGCGGGGCCTGGGCTCAGACCCATGAATCCTACCAACTGCTGGCAGGTCTTCGCGACATCGCTGTTGACGATGATCTCGTCGAACTCCGAAGCGGCCGCGAACTCCTCGTCCGCGGTACGGAACCGGCGCCTCAGCTCGGCCTCGTTCTCCGTACCGCGTCCCCTCAGCCGTCGCTCGAGCTCCGCCCGGCTGGGCGGCATGAGGAAGACCGAGTGCACCTCGGGCATCTTCTGTCGCACCCTTCGGGCGCCTGCCAGATCGAGCTCGAGCAAGCACGCCCGACCCTCCGCCAGCGCTTTCAGGACCGGCTGCCTCGGCGTGCCGTAACGGTGCAGGCCGTGGACGAGCGCCCACTCGAGCAGGTTGTCCGACGCGATGAGCGCGTCGAACTCGGCATCGCTGATGAACCAGTAGTTGACTCCGTGCACTTCACGGGGTCTCGGAGACCTCGTGGTCACTGAGACCGACAACCAGATTTCGGGGTGCTGCTGGATCAGCCTGCTGACCACGGTCCCCTTCCCGACCCCGGAGGGCCCGGTGAGGACCGTGACCGTCACGAGAACTCGGCCTTGAGCCCTGCGGCCTGATGTCGACCGAGGCCACGGAGCCGGCGGTTCGGCGCGATGTCGAACCGCTCCATGACCTCGGCCGCACGCTTGTCTCCGACACGCGGCAGGCACTTGAGCAGATCGACGACCTTCACGTGGGCGAGGATGTCATCGGCGGCCGCTAGGTCTAGTGCGTCGCCGAGTGTCACGGCGGAGCCTCGCACCTTAGCCTTGAGTTCGGCCCGAGACCGGCGGGCAGATGCCGCCGCTTGTCTCGCTGCCTGAAGTTGCTCAGGGGACAACTGAGGAATGGCCACGTGCGTCTCCGATCGCCTTCGGCCTCGCTCGAGAGAGTGAGGGCCCTCAACATACGAGCGGGATAATGACTTCTCGGGGCTCCCCATGTCCGATCTTCACTATCCGTGCAGGCCAAATCTAGCCAATGCTGACAGGCTTTTGTGCATCGACCCGCTAGTCAGGCCAGTTGCAGGCGCGAGACCGCGTCCCGGAGAGCATCGGGGTCAGGTCCGCGAAGGAGCACTTCACGGCTCGCGGACGGCAGGACGCGATCCGTCGCCGGACCGAAGATGTCAGCCAGGCCTTGGATCGTGCCACCTTGAGCTCCGATGCCGGGAGCGAGGATCGACCCGTTGAAGTGGTCCAGGTCACACCCGACATCCGCGTGTGTCGCCCCGACCACCAGGCCGACTGCGCCTTGGCCGGAGGCCGTGTTCGCGGCGATGGCCGCGTCGACCATCCCCTGCGCGACGGTCGCGCCGTCGGTCCGCACGGCGGTCTGCACATCGCCGCCCTCGGGGTTGCTCGTACGAGCCAGCACGTACAGCCCGCGGCCGGTCGCGTGAGCCAGGTCGAGAGCCGGCTGCAGCGACCCGAAGCCGAGGTACGGGGACACCGTGAGCGCGTCGCCTGCCAGCGGCGAGCCGTCGGAGAGGTACGCGTCGGCGTACGCAGCCATCGTCGACCCGATGTCACCGCGCTTGGCATCGACGATCACGAGCGCGCCGGCCGCGTGAGCGGCAGCGATCGTGCGCTCCAGCACGGCGACGCCCGCCGAACCGTGGGCTTCGAAGAAGGCCGACTGCGGCTTGAAGACGGCAACGACGTCGCCGAGCGCCTCGACCATGCCGCGCGCGACGGCCTCGAGCCCGGCGAGGCCGTACTCGTAGCCCCAGGCCTCGATCACCGAGCGGTGCGGATCGATCCCCACGCACAGTCGACCCCGCGCGGCCGTGACCGCAGCCAGGCGTTCTCCGTACGAGCTCATGTCGTCCTCCCCAGTGAAAGCGCGTTGATGCCGGCCACGAGGCCGGTCCCCGAGTAGATGAAGCCCGTGTAGAGCTGGATCAGCCGGGCGCCGGCGTCGATCATCCGCTCGGCATCGTCCGGCGTCATGATCCCGCCGACCCCGATCACCGGCAGCGTCGTCGACGCCGTGATCCGCGAGACGACCTCGAGCGCGCGAGCGGTGAGCGGAGCCCCTGAGAGCCCTCCCGCCTGGTCGGCGTGGACACGGTCGGTCGCGGCCAGGCCGTCACGGCCGAGCGTCGTGTTCGTCGCGATGATGCCTCTCCCCCCGTTGTCGGCGACGACGCCAAGGAGGTGGTCGAGCTGTGCATCGGACATGTCGGGGGCGATCTTCACGAAGATGGGTACGGGTCCGAGCGGATGGGTGATCTGCGACGCCTCGCGCGTCAGCGAGCTCAGCAGGTCCCGCAGCAGGTCGCCTTCCTGAAGAGACCGCAGGCCAGGCGTGTTGGGGCTGGAGACGTTGATGGCGATGTAGTCCGCGTACGGCGCGAGCATGCGCAGCGACGCCACGTAGTCGGGCACCGCGTCGGCGACGGGGGTGACCTTCGACTTCCCCAGGGAGATGCCCAGCGGGATCCCGCAGGTCAGCTCGCCGCGCTGCACCCCGAGTCCGTACAGCCGGTCCGCCATCGCCTTGGCCCCGGCGTTGTTGAAGCCCATCCGGTTGATGATCGCCCGGGAGTCGCGCAGCCGGTACAGGCGGGGCTTGTCGTTGCCGGGTTGCGCCAGCGCGGTGACCGTCCCCAGCTCGGCGAAGCCGAACCCGAGGGCCGACCACGCCTCGGCAGCCCGCGCGTCCTTGTCGAGGCCTGCAGCGACACCCACGCGGCCGGGGAACCGTACCCCGGCGACGGTGACCGGAGAGGTGGGCCGACCCGACAGCAGGCGGAGCATTGCCCGGGCCGCGGGGTTCAGACCGCCGAGGAGAGCGATGAGCGACTCGTGGATGAGCTCCGGGTCGCCGCCGTGCGAGCGGAACAGCGCGGGCCGGACTACGGCTCGGTACCCGGCGTCGAGCACCGCTGACCGCAGGCTCACAAGTGGTCCAGCGCCGCCGTGACCTCGTCGCCCCAGGCCTGGAGCGACCGCACGCTCACGTCACCGTCGCGCGCCGCCTCGATGGCCTGGACGGCAGCTGCCAGGCCCTGGACGGTCGTGATGCACGGGATGTCGCGGAGGATGGCGGCCGTCCGGATCTCGTAGCCGTCGCGCCGAGGCGAGCCGGTGGCCGAGCGACCGTGGGGGGTGTTGAAGACGAACTGGATCTGGCCGTCGAGGATCATGTCGACGATCGTCGGCGCGCCGTCCGGACCGCCGCCCTCGCTGAACTTGCGGACCGGGACCACCTTGATGCCGTGGTGCGCGAGCACTTCCGCCGTACCGGCCGTCGCGTAGATCTCGAACCCGAGGTCCGCGAGCCGCTTGATCGGGAAGACGACATGTCGCTTGTCGGCGTTGTTGACGGAGACGAACACGCGGCCGCTCTTGGGCAGCGGCCCGTACGACGCGATCTGCGACTTGGCGAACGCGTTGCCGAACGTCCGGTCGAAGCCCATGACCTCCCCCGTCGACCGCATCTCGGGGCCGAGGATGGTGTCGACGCTCGAGCCTTCCGAGGTACGGAACCGGTTGAACGGCATGACGGCTTCCTTGACCGCGATCGGCGAGCCGTGCCACGTGGCCGCGCCGTCGCAGTCCTTGCGCAGGCGCCCCGAGGCCCGAAGCTCGGCGATGGTCTCCCCCATCATGACGAGCGCGGCAGCCTTGGCGAGCTGGGTGCCGGTGGCCTTGGAGACGAAGGGGACGGTACGGGACGCGCGGGGGTTCGCCTCGAGCACGTACAGCGTCTCCCCCGCCAGCGCGTACTGGATGTTGATGAGGCCACGGACGCCGACGCCCTCGGCGATCTTGCGGGTGGACTCGCGGAGCTGGGTGATGATCTCCTTGCCGAGCGTGATCGGCGGCAGGCTGCACGCCGAGTCGCCGGAGTGCACGCCGGCCTCCTCGATGTGCTCCATGATCCCGCCGAGGTAGAGGTCGGTCCCGTCGTACAGCGCGTCCAGGTCGATCTCGACCGCGTCGTCGAGGAACTTGTCGACCATCACCGGGTTCTCGATGCTCGCCTCTGTCACGCGGGTGATGTAGTCCTCGAGCGTCGCATCGTCGTAGACGATCTCCATGCCGCGGCCGCCGAGCACGTACGAGGGCCGCACCAGCACCGGGTAGCCGATCTCGTGCGCGATCCGGAGGGCCTCGTCGCGCGATGTCGCCATCCCGTACCGGGGAGCCATGAGGCCGGCGTCCTTGAGCACCTGTCCGAACGCACCCCGCTCCTCGGCAAGGTGGATCGCCTCAGGCGAGGTGCCCGCGATGGGGAGCCCGGCATCCTTGAGCGACTGAGCGAGCTTGAGCGGGGTCTGGCCGCCCAGCGCGACGATGACTCCCGCCACCGGACCAGCTGCCAGCTCGGCGTGGTAGATCTCGAGGACGTCCTCGTACGTGAGCGGCTCGAAGTACAACCGGTCGGACGTGTCGTAGTCGGTGGAGACCGTCTCGGGGTTGCAGTTGACCATCACGGTCTCGTACCCGGCTTCGGACAGCACCATCGCGGCGTGGACGCAGGAGTAGTCGAACTCGATGCCTTGTCCGATGCGGTTTGGCCCCGATCCGAGGATGATCACGGCCGGCTTGGTACGCGGCGCGACCTCGGTCTCCTCGTCGTAGGACGAGTAGTGGTACGGGGTGCTTGCGGCGAACTCGGCTGCGCAGGTGTCCACCGTCTTGTAGACCGGCCGAATCCCCTGCTGCCAGCGCTGCGCCTGCACCTCGGTGGCCGACATCCCGCGGATGGCGCCAATCTGTCCGTCGGACAGGCCGTGCTTCTTGGCCTCGCGCAGGAGCTCGGGCGTCAGCTCGTCGGCAGCCGCCACCTGGTCGGCAACGTCGATGATCAGCATCAGCTGGTCGATGAACCAGGGGTCGATCTTGGTCGCGTCGAAGACCTGCTCCGGCGTCGCGCCAGCACGCAGCGCCAAGACGACCTTGCCGAGACGGCCGTCGTGAGGCCGGGCGCACTCGACGAGCAGCTCGTCGATCGGCGTGGTGACCGGTCCGTGGAGGACGAAGGGCGCCCGCGGGTCCTCGAGGCTGCGCAGCGCCTTGCCGAGCGCTTCCGTGAAGTTGCGCCCGATCGCCATCGCCTCGCCGACCGACTTCATGTGCGTGGTCAGCGTGTCCTCGGCGGTCGGGAACTTCTCGAACGCGAAGCGGGGCACCTTGACGACGACGTAGTCGAGGGTCGGCTCGAACGAGGCGGGTGTCTGGCGCGTGATGTCGTTGGTGATCTCGTCGAGGGTGTAGCCGACCGCGAGCTTGGCCGCGATCTTGGCGATCGGGAACCCGGTGGCCTTCGACGCCAGCGCCGACGAGCGCGAGACGCGCGGGTTCATCTCGA
>DAIPZP010000041.1:6428-10037 GCA_036782155.1 Propionibacteriaceae bacterium | reverse complement strand
GGTCAGCTCGACGCAGTTCTGGAGATCGTTGGCGAACACCCGCTCCAGAGTGTGCGCGACCTCGGGGGAGAACATCTCGACGTTGATCTCGTAGTTGCCGGCGAGACTCATGCGGTCCAGGTTGGCCGTGCCGACCGTGGACCAGACGCCGTCGATCGTGGCGGTCTTCGAGTGAATCATGGCGTTCTGGTAGAGGTACAACTTCACGCCGCCGCCGAGCAGATCGTCGTAGCAGCCGCGGCTCATCCAGTCCGCCAGGACGTGGTTCGACTCGTTCGGCACGATGATCGAGACCTCCACGCCGCGCTCGGCGGCGTGGAGCAGCGACCGGGTGAGATCGGCGTCGGGGATGAAGTAGGCATGCGTGAGCATCACGTGGCTCGTCGCCCGATCGATCGCTTCGAGGTACATGTTGCGGATCGGGTAGACCATGTAGCGCGGCAGGTTCCGATGGATCGTGACCCGCGGCTCCCACGCTCGTGCCGGGACCGGCAGCAGGGGGCGGTACCCGCCGGGCCCCGAGTTCCAGTGGTCGACGAAGGAGAAGTCCAGGTCGGCGACCACCTGACCACGGAGACCGACGTGCGTGTCGCGCCAGTACCGCTCGTACAGGGCGCCGATGTTGTAGCCCCCGACGAAGCCCATGGTGTGGTCGATGACGAGGATCTTGCGGTGGTCGCGCCCGGCGTTCCGGGGGTCGAGCATGTGCAGGCCGCCGCCGCCGAACAGCGGGTGCCGGCGCACCACCACTGAGGGCGGGAACTGGAAGAACGCGGGCCGTACGACGAGGTTCGCGAACGTGTCGTACGTGATGTAGACCTTCACGCCACGCTCCGCCGCGGCGATCAGCGCGTCCTTGAACTTCTGCCCGACCTCGTCGCCCTTCCAGATGAACGTCTCGAAGTAGATGACCTCCTGCGCGCCCGAGATCGCCGCCAGCATGTCCGCGTACAGGTCCGCGCCGTACGTGTAGACGGTGATGTCATCGCCGGCCGCGTCCGCCTCGACGGGCGCCAACACAGGGAAGGTCGCGGCAGGACGGTGCTTGCGCCCGCTGTACCGAGCCGCATAGATGCCGCCCACCACAGCCGCCTCAATCCCGAACGCCAGGGTCGCGAGCCCGACGGCAAGCCGCCCCAGCTGTCCCCGCTCACCCATGCTGTCAGCGTAGCGGGGGGCGGTGGGTCCTCGGCCCTTGCGGAGTGCTGGGGCGTCACAGGGCGCCAGTAGAGTGCGAGGCGCGATGACCGATTCACTGTTTCCCGATCTGTTCAGCTTCGACGACGCGCCCGTGGTTCCCGCGTCGAAGCCGGCGATCGTGCCTGCCGACGAGCCTGGCCCGGCCCCGGAGCGCCCGCAGAAGTCCCGTCGGAGCATCGACTTGTTGAAGGGGCTGAACCCGCCGCAGCGCGAGGCGGTACTGCACGCAGGCTCGCCGGTCCTCGTCGTCGCCGGCGCGGGGTCGGGCAAGACGCGGGTGCTGACGCGCCGTATCGCGCATCTGGTCGCGGAGCGCAACGTCCATCCCGGCTCGATCCTCGCGATCACGTTCACGAACAAGGCGGCCGCCGAGATGCGGTCCCGGGTCGGCGAGCTCGTCGGTGGACGGGCCAAGCTGATGTGGGTGTCGACGTTCCACTCGGCGTGCGTACGGATCCTGCGCCAGGAGATCGACAACTTCGGGCTCAAACGCACGTTCTCGATCTACGACGACACCGACTCGAAGCGGCTCATGACGATGGTTGCGAACGAGCTGAACATCGATCCCAAGCGCTTCCCGCCGCGAGCATTGCTCAACTGGGTCTCCGATCAGAAGAACGACCTCATCGACCACGAGACCGCCAAGAAGAACGCGGTCGGTCCGGTGCAGGAGGCGTACGCGCAGGCGTACGCGACGTACCAGCGACGCCTCGCCGCGGCGCAGGCACTGGACTTCGACGACCTCATCATGACGACCGTCAACCTGTTCCAGGCGTTCCCCCACATCCGCGAGGCCTATCGGCGGCGGTTCCGGCACGTGCTGGTCGACGAGTACCAGGACACGAACCACGCGCAGTACGTGCTCGTGCGCGAGCTGTGCGGCCAGGTCGCGGACGGCGGCGAGGCGGTGAGCGTCGAGCCCGCGGAGCTCATGGTCGTGGGCGACTCGGACCAGTCGATCTACGCGTTCCGCGGGGCGACGATCCGCAACATCCTCGACTTCGAGAAGGACTTTCCCGGAGCGCGCACCATCCTGCTGGAGCAGAACTACCGCTCGACGGGCAACGTGCTCAGCGCCGCGAACGCCGTCATCTCGCGCAACCCGAACCGTCCAGCCAAGCGGCTGTGGTCCGAAGCCGGTGACGGGCCGCTGCTCGTCGGCTACGTCGCCGACACGGATCAGGCCGAGGCCCAGTTCGTCGCGTCGGAGATCGACAGGCTGGCTGACGCGGGCACCGCGACGTACGGCGACACGGCCGTCTTCTACCGGACGAACGCACAGTCGCGGTCGTTCGAGGAGGTGTTCATCCGGGTCGGCCTGCCCTACCGGGTGGTCGGCGGTGTCCGCTTCTACGAGCGCAAGGAGATCCGTGACGCGATCGCCTACCTGCGCGCGATCGCCAACCAGGCCGACGACGTCTCCGTACGACGCATCCTCAACGAGCCCAAACGTGGCATCGGAGACACCACGGAGGCGGCTGTCGAGGAGTTCGCCATCTCGCGGCGGATCCCGTTCGGCGAGGCGCTGGACCGGGGAGGAGAGATCAACGGGCTGCAGAACCGAGCGGTGACGCAGCTGACGGCCTTCTCGACGATGATGGCGCGGCACCGCGACCTCGTCGCCAAGGGTGCGCCGGCCGACGAGGTGCTCAAGAGCATCCTGTTCGACTCGGGGATCATCGACGCCCTGGCCGCCTCGACCGACCCGCAGGATGCGACCAGGATCGAGAACCTCAACGAGCTCGTGAACGTCGCTGCCGAGTTCGTGGCGTTGGCGAACGCGGTGGACGTGACCGTCGGCGACGAACAGGGCGAGGAGCTCGTGGGCGCGCCCGAGCCGGACGACTCCCTGCCCGCGTTCCTCGAGAGGATCGCTCTCGTCGCAGACTCCGACCAGATTCCGGACGAGGGCACGGGCGTCGTCACCCTGATGACGTTGCACACCGCGAAGGGGCTCGAGTTCGACACGGTGTTCCTCACCGGCATGGAGGACGGCGTCTTCCCCCACGAGCGCGCGATGAACGACCCCAGCGAGCTGGAAGAGGAGCGCCGCCTCGCGTACGTCGGGATCACCCGGTCGCGCAGGAACCTCTACCTCACGCGGTCGATGGTCCGCGTCGCGTTCGGCAGCCCCAAGTCGAACCCGCCCAGCCGGTTCCTCGACGAGATCCCCGCCCACCTGTTCGACTGGCGCCGGCTCGGACCCAGCCTCGGCGGCTACCAGAGCCAGCCCTCGCGGAGTGAGAGGTACGGGCAGGGTGGCACCATCACCCGCGGCGGCGTACAGCTCGGCTTCAACCGCTCGACGGCGCCGCGCGCGATCCCGGCCCTGGCCCCTGGCGACAAGGTGCTGCACACCTCGTTCGGGCTGGGTACGGTCCTCACGGTCTCCGGCTTCGGCATCGACTC
>DAIPZP010000041.1:0-6328 GCA_036782155.1 Propionibacteriaceae bacterium | reverse complement strand
CCCAGCTCCGAGACCGCCTCGACGAAGCGGCCGTCTCGGAACAGGAGCGCGGTGTGCTGGTCGACGGCGTAGCCGCTCGGCAAAGCACCCGAGGCGACCCACCCGAGGTAGTTGTCGCGCCTTTCCGGCTCCTCGAGGTAGTGCGGGCACGCGCTGCCGGGCAGGAAGCCGAGGCCGTCGGGGAGAGGTGCGAGCGACCCGTACGAGTCGGTCGACGATGCGTCGAACCAGCAGTTCATGCCAGCGCTGATGCCGGCGAGGATCGTGCCGTTCGCAGCCGCGGTCTGCAGGATGTCGGGCAGCCCGTGCAGCCGCCAGACGGCGAGAAGGTTCGCAGTGGATCCACCACCCACGTACACGATGTCTTGGGTGAGCAGCATCGTCGGATCGGCGTAGCCCCAGGGGTCGTGGCAGAACAGGGAAAGGACTGATGTCTGCGCCCGGTCCTGGAACGCGTTGAGGAAGCGCTCGATGTACGGGTCGGCGTCGCCGCTGGCCGTCGGCACGAAGCACACTCTCGGATCGTCCTTGCCGGTCAGCCGCAGGAGGTAGTCGTCGATTGGCGACGCCTCGTCGAGGACTGAGAAGCCGCCGCCACCGAGGACAAAAACCGTGCCGATCATGGTGGTGAGACTAGGGGCGCCCTGTGGGAGCGGCCCAGCGGGTTTCCCGCGGGTCAGATAGTGACGCCGTGCTTGAGCAGGAACGGGAGCGGGTCGAGCGCTGTGTACGGGTCGCCGACGGTCGCGCTCGGCGGGTAGTACTCGAAGTGGCAGTGGTAGCCGAATGCGCGGCCGGTCATGCCGACGTAGCCGATGAGCTGGCCGGCCCTGACGACGGTGCCCGGCTGGACGACCTTGGCCGACATGTGCGCGTACAGGGTGCGGCTGCCATCGGCGTGCATGATGACCACGTGGGTGCCGGCCCAGCTGCCGCCATCAGACGCCAGCACAACTCCCGAGCCGGCGGCGCGGATCGGGGTGCCGTACGCAGCGTCGAGGTCGACGCCCGTGTGGTAGCGGGACCAGACGCCGTACTCACCGAAGACCGCACCACGCACGTACGAGCCGGGAGCGATCGGCGAGACCCACGGGGCCGAGGCATCGATCGTGGCGAGGGCCGCCAGGATCGAGGGATCGATCACCGCAGGCTGCTTGCTGGACGAAGACACGAGTGTGCCGAGCTTCTTCTCGGCCGCGGCCTGGGCGGCGGCGTCGGCGACGCGCTGTGCCTCGGTCGTGATCGCTGTGTTCGTGGAGTTGAGAGTTGCCGCGCGCTGGTCGGCGGCTGATGTCTGTGCGGCTTCGGAGACCTGCGCTGCCGTGTCGGAGAGTGCCACGCCGCGGGCCGACTCCTGCTGGGCGGCGACAGCGTTGGTGAGCTCCGACCGTACGGCGCTGCGGCTCAGGTCGGCGTCGGTGCCGGTGGTGTCGGCTGCGGCGACGCTCGTGGTGTCGGTCTGATCCGTGGTCGTGCTGGGCTGCGCGCGGGTCACGTCAGCGGATCCCGAGATCGCGGCACCGTCGGTGGTCACCGCCGTGGAGTACGGGGCTGAGGCTGCGCTGACTGCGCCTACGACGAAGAGGCCGATGCAGGCCACGAGCACGGCCGTCACGCCTTGCTTCACGAGGGCGGCGACGGAAATCTTGTCGCCTTCATCCTCGAGGAGATCGAACTCGGCGAGCAACGCATCGTCATCGGCAGCGCGACGCGCAGCCACCCGACGGGCTCCTTGTGACACCGAACCAACTCCCAAAGCCGAATACATAAGACCGTCAGGGTAGGCGCCTCGAGCGGTCAATCTCCTTGTGTGAGGCGACACTAACACTTCTCTCAGGTTTGGGGCAATTTTCTCAGAAACTCGTGAATTGCCTGTCTGCTTCCTGAGAACCGAGGCCGTTGAAACCTCGGTACGAGAGGGCGACGCGCCGGTCCCGAATCGTAGGTCCCCCGCGGCTACCGCAGCCCACTAGTCTCTTTTTCACCGACACGCGATGAAGGGGAAGCGACGTGGACCTGTACGAGTTCCAGGCCAGGGATGTGTTTGAGCTGCACGGCGTTCCCGTCCTGCGCGCGAAGACGGCGACGGGGCCGTTCGCCGCCGGCGCGATCGCCGAAGAGCTCGATGTCGGCGTGGTCGCCGTCAAGGCACAGGTGAAGACCGGCGGCCGCGGTAAGGCTGGCGGTGTGAAGCTCGCCCGGTCTCCCCAGGAGGCCGTCGACCGTGCGCGCGAGATCCTGGGCATGGACATCAAGGGCCACACGGTGCGGCGGGTGATGGTCGCCGAGGGCGCCGACATCGACCAGGAGTACTACTTCTCGCTGCTGGTCGATCGCGGTGAGCGGAGCTACCTCGCTCTGTGCTCCCGTGAGGGCGGCGTCGAGATCGAACAGCTGGCCGAGGAACGACCAGAGGCCCTGTACCGCCAGAAGATCGATCCCCTCGTGGGACTCGACGAGGCGGCGGCGCGCGAGATCGTGCAGGCTGCCGGGTTCGACGAGGCGGATCACGACCAGCTCGTCAACGTCCTCGTACTGCTGGGCAAGGTCTTCCACGACGAGGACGCCACTCTGGTCGAGGTGAACCCGCTCGTACGGAGCGGAAGCGGCCGCATCATCGCGCTGGACGGCAAGGTGACCCTCGACGACAACGCCGACTTCCGTCACCCCGAGCACGCGGCGTACCACGAGGCCGCCGACGGCGACCGTATGGAGGCGCGCGCACGCGAGAAGAACCTCAACTACGTCAAGCTCGACGGGTCGGTCGGCATCATCGGCAACGGTGCCGGCCTCGTGATGAGCACGCTCGACGTCGTCGCGTACGCCGGCGCGGACCTTCCAGGCTCTCCGCGACCGGCGAACTTCCTCGACATCGGGGGCGGCGCTTCGGCGCAGGTCATGGCCGATGGGCTCGACATCATCCTCTCGGACGAGCAGGTGAAGTCGGTCTTCGTCAACGTCTTCGGCGGGATCACGGCCTGCAGCGAGGTCGCGCGCGGCATCGTCCAGGCACTGAAGATGCTGGGGGACAGGGAGACCAAGCCGATCGTTGTCCGACTCGACGGCAACGCCGTGGAGCAGGGCCGGCTGATTCTCGCCGACGCGAATCACCCGCTGGTCACAGTGGTGGACACGATGGACGACGCGGCGAGGGTTGCCGCCGAGCTGGCCGCAGCCAGGTAGAGGGGTAATTTCGCATGGCTATCTTTCTCGACTACACCTCCAAGGTCGTCGTCCAAGGCATGACGGGGGCGGAGGGGCGCAAGCACACGCAGCGGATGATCATGTCCGGAACCCGCGTCGTCGGGGGAGTCACCCCCGGCAAGGGGGGTCAGTCCGTACGGTTCGAGGAGGACCCCGTACCGGTGTTCGACTCGGTCCACGAGGCGGTCGCCGCGACCGGTGCCGATGTGAGCGTCGTGTTCGTGCCGGCCCCGTACGCCAGGGCTGCGGTGATGGAGGCGATCGATGCTCGCGTGCCGCTCGTGGTGTGCATCACCGAAGGCATCCCTGTCCGCGACACCGCCGAGTTCTTCAGCGCCGCTCAGAAGAGCGGTGGCACGCGCATCATCGGGCCGAACTGTCCGGGGCTGATCTCGCCAGGGCGCTCCAACGCGGGCATCATCCCCGCCAACATCGCCGGGCGCGGCCGTATCGGGCTGGTGTCGAAGTCGGGGACGCTGACCTACCAGATGATGTACGAGCTGGGTGAGTTCGGCTTCTCGACCGCCGTCGGCATCGGCGGTGACCCGATCATCGGTACGACCCACATCGACTGCCTGCGCGAGTTCGAGGCCGATCCCGAGACCCAGGCGATCATGATGATCGGCGAGATCGGTGGCGACGCCGAGGAGCGTGCTGCCGAGTTCATCGCGTCGAACGTCACCAAGCCTGTCGTCGGCTACGTCGCGGGCTTCACCGCCCCTGAGGGTCGCACCATGGGCCACGCCGGGGCCATCGTGTCCGGCTCGGCCGGTACGGCGGAGGCGAAGAAGAACGCCCTCGAAGCCGTCGGCGTGCGCGTCGGGAAGACCCCGAGCGGGGCAGCGGCGCTCATGGCCGACATCATGCGATCGATGCCGCGCAACTGAGCCGTACGGGCGGGTCTGGATCAGCCGCCCTGCGTGGCTCGCTGACCGGCGCGGGCGGTGACTCCCGCCCAGTCGGCGTCGGTGAAGTCGAACGTCGTGGACGGGGTGGCGAGCAGGTAGATCACGCGGGTGCCGACCGTCGCCACGCCGACCCGGAACACGAAGGTCGTCGTGACGTTCGTGGACTGGGTGAGTGTGCGCCAGAAGCCAGTCACGGCCTGGCCGGTCGCGCCCGTCGCTGTGATGTCAGCCGTGTTGCCGAGCTTCGCCGTGGCCGTACGGCTCGGGCACGCGGTGATCGAGGTCTTCAGCTGTGCCGCGAAAGCCGCGGCCGCGTCCGGGGTGTCGAAGTCGAGGAGGATCTCGTCGAGGCCGAAGTCCTTCGGGACCTTGCTGTCCTCGGTGAGCAGGTACGTGCGTTGGCGCCGCTGGTTCGGCCCGGCCACGGTGGCGAACGTCAGGTTCTCGCAGGCGCTGCCCGCGCTGGTCACCGTCGTCTTCGGCGACGTGGCGTTCCAGCGGCCCATGCCGCTCGTGATGCGCGGGAGGTCCGAGACGGTGAGCCAGCCAGGCACAGCGCTGTTCGGCGGCATGCCGACCTTCGCTGCCGGGCTCGCGCTGCAACCGCCACCCGCCGACGAGCACACCGCCGTCACTGTCGTGGCGGCGACCGCGAGGATGCTCTCGTACGTGACGGCAGCGCCCGCCTGCGCGACGTCGTACGTGAGGACCATCGACCCGGTACGGACCAGGATCACCGTGTGGTACTGCGCCGTCTGGTCCTGGATCACCGCCGTGACACCGACGGCGTCGTCACCCAATGACGTGATGGTGGCGCCGTTGGTGAGGTAGACCGGGATGTTGCTGCACTGGCCCAGCTGGGTGAGCCGTTGCGCGTACACCTGGCTGGCCTCGGCGGATGTCCCGTAACTGGTGATGCGGTGGAGGAGCGAGGCGCCGGTCGCACTGAGCTTGCGCTGCGCCTGGGCCGTCGGGGTCGGCAGATCGGGCGACGCCACGAAGCAGAGAGGTGCGGGAGAGTCCTGGGTCACCGTCGACTCGGTCTTCTGCTCGGTCCACTGGCCCGGTCCGACACCGCTCAGCTGGCTCGGTGCGACGAGCCGCTCGACGAGCGCTGCGGCGGTCTGGCTGCTCGCTGCGGCGCTGGGCTTGTCCCGGTTCACCCAGACCAAGAAGCTCGCCACGATCGCGATGACGAGCACCAACGCGGCGGCACCGATCTGGATCGGGCGGCGCTGCCAGAGGCGGCGACCGGTCGACGAGCCGGAGCGTGCGGGGACGGCCTCCGTTGGAATCGCGGGGGCCTCGGCGGGTGCGGTGGCGAACGCTGTCGTGGTAGCAGGCAGTAGGGCGCCGGGCGCGGGCGTCACGGGTGGGGCGAGGAACGACGGAGTCGCCGCGGCCGGTGAAGGTGTGACAGGGGTCGTCACCAACGACACGGAGGTGTTGGCCGAGATCGGAGTGGGAATGCCGGCTGGGGCCGGTTCTGCTTCCGGAGCCGGCTCTGCCGCACGCGACGAGGGCCGGCGAGACAGCCAGACGGTGTCCTCGTCCTCGTCGTCCGGGCGGGTGTAGGCACGGTGCGCGACCGGCGCATCGCCCTCTTGTACGGCGATGGGCGTCGGCGCTTGTCCCACCGCAGGAGGCGGCACGGCCGACGCGGGCAACGGCGCATCGGTCCAGTCGTCCGCGGGCACGGACCCTGGGGCCACCGAACGCGTGGCGCGCTCGCGAGCGATCAACGCCTCGCGTCGCTCCTCCGGGGACTTCGGTGGAGGAGTCGTGGGGAGCGCAGGCGCCTCGCGACGCCGCTTCTCGGTCAGTGTCGGGCTCTGGGCGGCGCGGGACGCTCCGGGAACCGGCTCCACAGGGATCGCGTGCCAGGCTCCCGCAGGTGACGCCGGGTCAGCGCGGGGAGGCTCCGGCTCGATGACCGGTTGTTCCAGCGTCGTGTCGGGCGATCCGATCGCGCCCTGCTCGTCCCAGGCGTGACGGGCACGTCCGGGCGGCGCGGTGGGTGCTGGCGCAGGCTCGTCGGCCACAGGGGTCGGGGTGGGCCATGCCGAAGCGTCGGACTTGTGGGCCGCAGGAGACTGAGCCGGCCACGCGGGAATCGCGGCCGCGTCGGCGGAGAACCTGCCCTGTACGGCGATCGGTGTCTGAGGACCCTGCGGAGCTGACTTGTCGGCATCGGCCGCGAACCGACCGCCACGAAC
>DAIPZP010000040.1:5900-10506 GCA_036782155.1 Propionibacteriaceae bacterium | reverse complement strand
ACACCGTACGGACCCCCGCTCGGACACGAAGAGCGAACGGGCGGATCGATGCGGCCAGCACCACGCGGATCGATCGCGCCAGCGACGTGCGCGCGCGCGAAGAAACGCCTGACAAGGGGAATTGAATGTATCGATCGATCTGGCGCGCCCGGAGGGACTTGAACCCCCAACCTCCTGATCCGTAGTCAGGTGCTCTATCCATTGAGCCACGGGCGCTTGGTGAACCGAGGGATGAGTCTAGCCCACGGCTGAGGGGGGCGTGCAAACCGATCCCGGGGCAAGCGTTTGCCCTTGCCAGCACGCATATCCCCCAACGGATGGGCTGCGTCAAGAGCACGCCATCGGCTGGTCTACGCTGCTGCTGTCCCTCACAGCCGAGGAAATCGGAGGACCAGATGACCACCCACCTGATCACACTCAATGCTCCCGCTGAGGCTCCTGCGGACCTCGTGGCCTGGGTCGAGAAGATCGCCGAGCTCACCCAACCCGACGAGGTGTACTGGTGCGACGGGTCCCTCGAAGAGCGCGACCGCCTCAACGCCGAGATGGTCGTCTCGGGCACCTTCGTCAAGCTCAACCCCGACACGCGCCCCGGCTGCTACCTCGCACGCTCCGCACCGTCGGACGTCGCCCGCGTCGAGTCCCGTACCTTCATCTGCTCCGAGCACATGAAAGACGCTGGGCCCACGAACAACTGGGCCGCGCCGGCCGAGATGCGCCAGACCCTCAAGGGCGTGTTCTCCGGCTCGATGCGCGGCCGCACCATGTACGTGATCCCGTTCTCCATGGGCCCCCTCGGCGGCAACATCTCGCGCCTCGGCGTCGAGGTCACCGACTCCGCGTACGTGGTCGTCAACATGCGGATCATGACCCGGATGGGCACCCCGGTGCTGAAGCTCATCGCCGAGAGCGACGACTGGGTGCCTGCGGTGCATTCGGTCGGCTACCCCCTGGTCGACGCCGACGGCACCACCCGCCCGGACATCGCCTGGCCGTGCAGCGACGACAAGTACATCACCCACTTCCCCGAGACCCGCGAGATCTGGTCGTACGGATCCGGGTACGGCGGCAACGCCCTTCTCGGCAAGAAGTGCTACGCGCTGCGCATCGCGTCGGTGCTCGCCCGTGACGAGGGCTGGCTCGCCGAGCACATGCTCATCCTCCAGATCACCGGCCCCGACGGCCGCGTCTACCACCTCACCGCCGCGTTCCCCTCGGCGTGCGGCAAGACCAACCTCGCCATGCTGCGCCCGACGATCCCCGGCTGGACGGTCGAGACCGTCGGCGACGACATCGCCTGGATGCGCCCCGGACCGGACGGCCGCCTGTACGCGATCAACCCCGAAGCCGGATTCTTCGGCGTCGCCCCGTTCACGTCGCTCAAGACCAACCCCACCGCGCTGCTCGCGCTCGACCACGACACGATCTTCACCAACGTGGCGCTCACCGACGACGGCGACGTGTGGTGGGAGGGCATGACCGACGAGATCCCCGCTCACCTCATCGACTGGACGGGCAAGGACTGGACCCCGGAGTCGACGACGCCGGCCGCCCACCCCAACAGCCGGTTCACGGTCCGCGCCGACCAGGCGTCGTCCATCTCCGACGACTGGGAGAACCCGGCGGGCGTCCCGATCGACGTCATCCTCTTCGGTGGACGCCGCGCCAGGAACGTCCCGCTCATCAGCGAGGCGTACGACTGGGAGCACGGCGTCTTCGTCGGCGCGACCGTCGCCTCCGAGCAGACGGCGGCCGCAGAAGGCACCGTGGGCACGCTGCGCCGCGACCCGTTCGCCATGCTCCCGTTCTGCGGTTACAACATGGGTGACTACTTCGCGCACTGGCTCGAGGTCGGCAAGGTCCTCGGGGACAAGGCCCCTCACATCTTCCAGGTGAACTGGTTCCGCAAGGACTCCGACGGTTCGTACCTGTGGCCCGGCTTCGGCGAGAACTCCCGCCCGATCGAGTGGGCGCTGCGCCGGGTCAACGGCGAGGTCGACGCGATCGACGCGATCAGCGGTCGTATCCCCACTGCCAGCGACCTCAACCTCGACGGCCTCGACCTGACCGATGACCAGGTCGCCAAGCTGTTCGCGTTCGACCCCGACTCCTGGGCCGCCGAGGCCGACGTGACGGCGGAGTACTTCGCGCAGTTCGGCGACCACGCTCCGGCCGAGCTGTACGAGCAGCTCGACAAGCTCAAGGCCCGAATCGCCGCCCACAAGGGCTGATAGTCCACAGACGCCAAGAGCCCCCGGTACGAACCGGGGGCTCTTGCGTGGTCATGGACCGTTGGCGGAGGCGGCGAGATTTGAACTCGCGATGGGATTTGTGTCCCAAACCCGCTTAGCAGGCGGGCGCCATAGACCGTACTAGGCGACGCCTCCTTTTGCCTTGGGAATGCTACCGGTCCCCGGCACGCGCCACCAACTGATCTGAGGCACCTCACCGGAACCCACCAGAGCTGTGCCCGTTACGATGACGGGCAACCCCACGGGAGGTCACCATGTCGGAGCAGTCGGACGCCGGCGGCGCTCGCCGTTCTGCCCCGCTCGTCCTCGATGTCGACGCCGACATCGAGGACGATGTCACGTCGTTCCCGGGCGCCATCGGCTGGACCATCGTCGGCACGATCCTTCCCGGCCTCGGGTTCCTCAAAGCGCGTCGCTGGTTCGAGGGGATCTTCACGCTGCTCTGCTTCGTGCTGCTCGCCGGTGGGGTTGGCTACCTCGCGTACCAGCGAACCTTCGCCATCCGCCTCACGACGAGCCCGATCACGCTGCTGGGCATCGCGGTCCTCTGCGGCATGCTGGGGATCCTGATCACCGGGATCATCCTGGCCACGTACCTCGCGCTACGTCCGCACGTCATCACTGTGGGGCAACAGATCGCCGGTGCTGTGCTGGTCCTGGTGCTGTGCTTCCTCGTCTGCCTCCCGCTCGCGGTCGGCGCCGGCTACAGCCTGAGCCAGGCGGGCCTCGTCCGCTGACCGGCCTGCGGCTCGACTAGATCCCGAGCCCGCTCCCGTACCCACGGTTCTTGTCGAGGTAGCGCGCCACATCGCTCTCGAGCCTGGTGACCTCGCGCCCGATCAAAACGAGGCGCTGCTCCTCGCCCTGGTGGAACACGAGCTGGGTGCCGTCGTCGGAGCGCGTCACGCGCGTGACCTGGTCCCAGGTGCCGTGCACATCGCCTTCCCGACTGTGGATCACGTAGCCGGTTTCGTCGAAGTCGACGGCGACCCGCGCACGGCGCCAGCTGATTGTCGTCATGAGAACCAGCACCAACCCGTCGGCGAGGACGAGCGCGCCGAAGACGAGGAGCCAGGGGTTCTTCCCGAACCCTGAACCGGCGACCATGAGGGCGCCGAGGGTCGCGAGGATGGCCGCGACGAGGTACGAGCGCAACGGCGGCGCAGGCCTCAGTACATGTGTCGTCATCCCATACCCCCCCATCCCCAAGCGCGGCGAGGGTGGGATTTGAACCCACGAGACGTTTCCGCCTGGCCGCTTTCAAGGCGGCTGCACTAGACCACTATGCGACCTCGCCATCCGGCGTCCCCTGCCGGTCTGACCAATCTTAGTGCTCCGGCGGGGGGAGCATCCGCGGTTCGCTATGACAGTCTGTTGCTATGCGCGCCGTTGTCGTCACCGAACCGGGTGGGCCAGATCAGCTCACGATCGCCGAAGTCCCGGACCCTGTGGCCGGGCCGGGTGAGTTGCTGGTACGAGTGGTGGCCGCGGGGGTGAACCGCGCCGACCTGCTGCAGCGGCAGGGCTTCTACCCGCCGCCCAAGGGGATCTCGGACGTCATCGGGCTCGAAGTGTCCGGGCGGGTGGAGGCAATCGGCGAGGGCGTTGAAGGCTGGGCCGTCGGCGACGAAGTGGTCGCGCTGCTGGCGGGCGGCGGCTATGCCGAACTCACCGTGGTGCCGGCCGGTCAGTGCTGTCGTCCGCCGGCGGGCGTCGACCTCGTCACTGCTGCCGGGCTCCTCGAGGTCGCCGCGACGGTCGTGTCGAACCTCGACCGGGTCGGGTATGCCGATGGGGAGTCGTTCCTCGTCCATGGCGGTACGGGCGGGATCGGGGCGTTCGCCATCCAGTACGTCGCCGCGCGCGGCGGCACCGTACTCACCACGGCCGGTACGACGGAGAAGCTCGACCAGTGCCGGGCGCTGGGCGCCGACGTCGCGATCGACTACCACGAGGACTGGGCGGCGGCGGTGAAGGAGGCGACCGGGGGTCGCGGCGTCGATGTGCTGCTCGACGTCATGGGTGCGAAGTACCTCGAGGCCAACGTCGCTTCGCTCGCCCGCAACGGCCGCCTCATCGTCATCGGGCTCCAGAGCGGCCGCAAAGGCACCCTCGACCTCAACGCGCTGCTCACGAAGAACGCCCTTGTCACCGCGACATCGCTGCGGTTCAGCCCCCTGGAACGCAAGGCCGAGGTGGTCGCGATGGTGGCGCGTGAGGTCTGGCCGATGTACGAGTCGGGCCGCATTCAACTCCCGACCGAGAAGCGCTTCGCGCTCGACGACGTCCGCGCTGCTCACGAGTGGCTCGAGTCCGGCTCCGCGAGCGGCAAGGCTGTACTGGTCGCCTAGCGA
>DAIPZP010000040.1:0-5800 GCA_036782155.1 Propionibacteriaceae bacterium | reverse complement strand
GCGACGCGCCGGGAATCCCCGTGCGGCCAGGGTGCGAGCCTGGGAACCTATACGGGAGCAGCAGGGGGTGGAGAGTGTTCGGCAGGTACGCCGCCGTGCTGCGCGTACCGGCGTTCCGGAAGACCGAGCTCATCTCGCTGCTCGCGCGGATCCCGCAGTACGGCTTCGGCATCACACTGACCCTCCACGTCGTCACCACACTCCACATGAGCTACACGGCCGCCGGAGTGGTGGCTGCGGTGTACACGGTCGCCGCCGCGATCGCCGCCCCCTGGCGTGGCCGCCTGCTCGACCGGCAGGGCATGCGCCGTACGTTGCTGCCGTCGCTCATCATCGTGCCGCTGGTGTGGGGAATCGCCCCGTTCCTCCCGTACTGGCTGCTGATCGTCGCCTGCGCCGTCGGCGGCCTGTTCTCGCTGCCGCTGTTCTCGCTGGTGCGCCAGGTCATCGTCGCGAACGCGCCCGATGGCGCGCGGCGCACCGCGCTGTCCCTCGACTCGGTCATCGTCGAGATCAACTTCATGATCGGTCCCCTGCTGGCGATCGTCGCCGTCACCCAGTTCGGGACGCGGCCGACCCTGGTCGCGCTCACCCTGCTGACCTCCGTCGGCGGTGGGTTGCTGGCGCTGTACAACCCGCCGCTCATCGCCCCGCGCGAGGCAGGCGAGGAAGTGGTGCCCGAGCCTGCACCGCCCCGCCGGGAATGGCTCAGCCCGGCGGTGCTCGGTGTGTACGGGGCGGTGCTGGCGGGGGGCATCGTGCTGGCGGGCACGGAGGTGTCGCTCGTCGCGGCGCTGCGGACGTTCCAGCACACCGAGCTGCTCGGCCTTGTCATGACGGTGTGGAGCGCGGGATCCGCGGTCGGCGGGCTGATCTACGGCGCGTGGCACCGGTCGATCCCCGCGTCGATCCTGCTCACCGGGCTCGCAGCGCTCACACTTCCCGTCGCGGCCGCCACCAACGTGCCGATGATCTTCGCCATCGTCGCGGTCTCAGGCTTCTTCTGCGCTCCCCTGATCTCCGCCACGGTCGACGAGCTCAACGGCAGGGTCCCCGAGTCCGTACGCGGCGAGGCCATGGGCTGGCACGGCTCGGCCCTCACCGCCGGCTCGTCGCTCGGCCCGCCAGTGGTGGGGATGGTGCTCGATGCGTTCGGCTGGCGCGCGGGCTTCCTCACAGCAGGTGGGGTCGGGCTCGCGATCGCCGCACTCGTGATGCTCGTCACCGCAGGTCGCCGTCGGCGGGCCAACGCCGAGGGCTGAGCACCCGTCCGCACAACCCTTAGGTGACGCGCACAACCCTTGTGGTCGGCAATGCCGTTCACAAGAGTTGTGCGCGAACCCGAAGGGTTGTGCGGACGGGTCAGGTCGTCCAGGCTCGCCACAACGCCGCGTACTCGCCGTCCAAGTCGAGCAGCTCGTGGTGCGAGCCGAGCTCGGCGATCCGACCATCGATGACGACGGCGATCCGGTCGGCGTCGTGGGCGGTGTGCAACCGGTGGGCGATGGCGACGACCGTACGACCCGTGAGCAGGGCGTGCATCGAGCCTTCGAGCGTGCGGGCGGTGCGCGGGTCGATGAGCGAGGTCGCCTCGTCGAGTACGAGCGTGTGCGGATCGGCGATGACGAGCCGCGCGAGCGCCACCTGCTGCGCCTGCGCCGGAGTGAGCTGGTAGTGGCCAGACCCGACGGTCGTGCCCAGCCCCTCGGGCAGGCGGTCGATCCAGTCGGTGGCACCGACGGCACCCAGCGCCTCCCGTACGAGCGCGTCGTCACTGTCTTCCCTTGCCAGCACGATGTTGTCGCGCAGCGAACCCACGAAGACGTGGTGCTCCTGGGTCACGAGCGCGACCTCGGTGCGCAGCACCGGCAGCGGCAGCCGGGTCGCCTCCACGCCGCCGACCGTCACCGAGCCCGTACGCGGCGCGTTGATGCCGGCCAGCAACCGGCCCAACGTCGACTTGCCGGACCCGGACGGGCCGACGATCGCGAGCCGCTCGCCCGGTTCGAGGTCGAGAGTGACCCCGTGGAGCACGTCGTGGCCCTCGCGGTACGCGAAGTACAGCTCGTCGCCCAGGAGCTTGTTGCTCTCCGGCAGCTCCTCGCCGACCTCCCGATCGGCCGGGACCTGCGCGATGCCGAGGAGACGCGTCGTCGACGCGAGCGCCATCTGCAGCCGGTCGAGGATCTGGATCATGTGGTCGATCGGCCCGTACATCTGCTGGCTGTACAACGCAGCGGCCGTGATCTGCCCCAGCGTGACCAGCCCGTGCGCGTACCCCCAGGTGCCGAGCAGCACGATGCCGATCAGCGGCCCCTGGAACGCGTAGTCGAGCGTGGTGAACAGCAGGTTCCGCAGCGTCAGCGTGTAACGCTCGGCCTGTCCGGACACGCCCAGGTCCTCGTCGGTGTGGTGCTGGCGCAGCGACTCAAGCTGCAGCGCCTCGACCGTACGGGACCCCTCGACCGTCTCGGTGACGCCCGCGTTGATCCGGCTGTACGTGCCGCCTTCGGTGACGTAGCCCTTGGTCGCCCGCCGCAGGTACCAGCGGACGACGAAGACCAGCAGGAACATGCTCAGCAGCGTCGGCAGCGCGAGCAGCGGCGAGTTGAGCACGATTGCGACGAACGACAGCAGGATGAGTACGCCCTCGAGGATGAATGCCGGCAGCGCGTCGCGGGCGGCGCTGCTCATCGTCTGGACGTCCCGCGTCACGCGCGTGACGAGGTCGCCGGAGCTCGAACTCTCGATGCGTGACAACGGCAGCGCGAGCACGAACCGTACAATCCGCTCGCGCGCACTCGCCAGCACACCCTGCCCGAACACGACCGAGACGGCCCTCGCGGCGAAGACCGCGACGGCTTGGACGACGACGATCAACGCCACGGTCGCGGCGATCCGGTCGAACTGCGCGACCTCACCGCCGCCTGTCGCGCTGTCGACGAGGTTGCCGAGAAGTTTCGGGACCAACAGACCCGAAACGCCTGCGAGCACGTTGCCGGCGACGAGCGCGGCGAACAGTCCGCGACGCGACGCGAGGAGGTCTCGGACGAATGCCACGACCGCCGACGACGGCGCCACCGGCAGACCCCGCTTCGGCGCGCGAGTGCTCTCGAAGTAGTCGCGGGCGCGCTGCTCGCGTACGAGGTAGCGCTCGCGCAACCCTCGGACTCGCTCGTCCAGCGGCTTGCCGCCCATCTGCCACATGCGGGTCAGGACCGGTGGCAAGGGCTCCACGTCCGGGCCGTCGCGCCAGGTCTCTGCGGACGTGGCCAACAGGTCGTCAGACATCGCTCATCACCACCGTCAGCTCATCCATGCCTCGCGCCACGACGTCCCGGTAGGCGGCCGAAGTGGCCAAGAGCTGCTCGTGCGTACCGGTCGCCTCGACGGTGCCGTCCACGACGAGCGCGATCTCGTCGGCGTGGCGCAGCCAGAGCGGGGAGGCGGTCGTGACGAGGGTCGTACGACCTCGGCGATGAGCCGCCACCCGCTCGGCGATGCGTGCCTCGGTGTGGGCATCGACGGCCGAGGTCGGCTCGACCAGGAGCATCACGGGGGGCTCGACGAGCAAGGCCCTGGCAAGCGCGACTCTCTGCCGCTGCCCGCCGGACAGGCCTCGTCCACGTTCCTCGACCTCGCCCTGCCACCCGTCGGGCAACGCGTCGTACACGTCCTCGGCGCACGCCGTCCGCAGCACCTCCTCGGCCTCGTCGCGCGTCGCCGTGCCGCGCGGGTCGACGTTGCGCTGCAGCGACCCGGCGAACAGCATCGCGGACGTCTCGCTGACCGCGATGTGGTGCCGTACGTCGCTGATCAGGAACGCGGACAGGTCCGTACCAGCGAGCGTCACGCCCCACTCACCGTGCGCCACCTCGGCGTCGCGGGCGGCGATCGCCGCACGCTCGGCCATGCGCTGGGCGCGCTCCCGCTTTGCCGCGCGACCCTTGAGCTCGTCCTCCGTCACGTCAGCGGGCGGCGCGTCACTGCGCGGCAGGTAACGGCCGAGCCGGTCCACGATCGCGGCGGTGTCGTCCGGCAGCGCCGACACGAGCGCCGTGAGGCGGCCCTGTCGTACGGTCAGCCCCGACGCAGGATCGACCAGATCCCCGTCCACGATCTCCTCCGGGTGCGCGGGCTCGAGCCACGGGCTGCGCAACGACAGGAGCAGAACGGCCTTTCGCGCGGACACTAGGCCTGTCGTCCAACGCTGGATGCACTCGAAGAAGGTCTGGATCGGCCACAGCAGGAACACCGCGTAGCCGAAGAAGCTCACCAGCTGGCCGATCGTCAGCCGGCCGGCCGCCATCTCGTGCACGCCCTGCCAGGTGAGCACGACGAGCAACAGCCCGGCGAACAGCACGGACAGCGCCTGCACGCCCGCCTGCCAGACTCCGGTCGCCACGCCCGCGCGCCGCGTGAGCTGCGACTGGGTGGCGTAGTTGGCGCCGAACGTGTCCTCGCCACCGATGCCGCGCAGGATGCGAAGGCCGGCCACGATGTCGGTGACGCGGCCGGTGAGCTCGCTCGACCGCTTCCGCTCGACCTCCTGCGCGTGGTGCAGGGGCCGGAGCAGGAAGAAGCTCGACGCGACGAGCAAGGGCGATGCGACGAGCACGATGAGGCCGAGCTTCGGCGACGTCGAGATCATGAGCCAGACCAGCAGGAGGAACGCACCGAACGCGGCGATCGTGCGTTCGGTCACCTCCAGCACGGCGCCGAACACGTCCGAGTCGCCCGAGCTGACGCTGAGGACCTCGCCCGTCGGCGTACGCCGCGGCAGCACATGGCCGAGTTCAGCAACCTTCGCGACGACGAGCTCCATCGTTCCGTACAGCGTGACGACCCATGTCCGTACGACGAGGGTGTGCCACAGGATGCCCATCGTCGTGCCGATCCCGATCGCGACGAACAGCGCTACGCACCACAGGATCGTGGCCGTCACGTCGCCGGCCAGGATGCCGCGGTCGATCGCCCGACCGACCGCGTACGGGGCCAGGGCAGGCGGCAGGAACCAGATCAGCCCGCTCAACGACCCCAGCGCAATCAGTCCCGGCTGGATCCTCATCAGCCACACGAGGAACCGCGCCGGCGACCTCAGGTCGGTCGGCGGCAGGTCTGTGCGGGCTCGGAGGCGCGGGGGGAAATCGATCATCATCGCCCGGCCACACTATGTGCCACCTGTGACACAAACCAACGATTTCTCGACGCGCCGAGCGGTGCCGGAGCAACCCCACCTCGATGTGCTCTCTAACCCTTCGCCCCTCAGCGCGCCCCGCTCCGGGAGAGCTGATCGCATGGGCAGCGGGCACCCCGCCCCGCTCCACGAATAGGCCGCTCGGTACGTCAGCCCGAGCGCAGGAAGCCGAGCAACGCCTCGTTGAACGCCTTCGGCTGCTCGATGTTGGCGGCGTGGCCGTCGGCGGCGAGCACGATGGTGTCACCCATCGGCGCCAGTACAGCGCAGGCTGCGGCGTGGCTGGCGGGCCAGAACTCGGAGTCCTGTCCGGCGACGAAGAGTACGGGAGGTCGGCGGTGGCGATCACCGGACGCCAGTCGCGCGTCGCGTGGTCGTGCAGCAGCGCGAGCTCGCCCGGCGTCATCGCCTTCTCCGCGCCTCTCATCGCGCGCAGCAGCCTCACCAGCCGTCTGCCGCGCTTGGCGATCGGCGTGCCCATACCTGTGTCGGGGATGCCCTCGGCGAAGTACGTGTCGCGGTTCGCCAGGTTGTAGCCGTAGAAGCCATGCGGCCAGTCAGGGGGGTTGAGCATCTTGGGCGTCTGGTGCACGATCACTGCGG
>DAIPZP010000039.1:0-10530 GCA_036782155.1 Propionibacteriaceae bacterium | reverse complement strand
TACACAGCACAGCGCCCCGGACCTTTCGGCCCGGGGCGCTGTCGTACGTGCTGTTACTCGGCGCCCTCGCCCTGACCGGCGAGCTCGATGAACGGGCTGTCGGGCAGGTGCTTCTCTGTACCGACGAAGGTGAACGGGTTCTCCGCACCCTCCTCGGCCACGTCGACGAGCACGATCTGACCCGCACCCAGCTCGCCGAAAAGGATCTTCTCGGCGAGGCTGTCCTCGATGTCCCGCTGGAGGGCTCGGCGCAACGGCCGCGCGCCGAGGATCGGGTCGAAACCGCGCTTGGCGATGAGCGACTTGGCGGCCGGCGTGAGCTCGATGCCCATGTCGCGATCCTTGAGCCGCGACTCGATCATGGCGACCAGCAGATCGACGATCTGCTCGATCTCCGGCTGCGAGAGCTGGTGGAACACGACGATCTCGTCGACGCGGTTCAGGAACTCCGGACGGAAATGCTGCTTGAGCTCGTCGGAGACCTTCGCCTTCATCTTCTCGTAGCCCGACTCCGCGTCGGTCCCCTGCTGGAAGCCGAGGTTCACCGCCTTCGAGATATCCCGCGAACCGAGGTTCGTCGTCATGACGATGACCGTGTTCTTGAAGTCCACGACCCGGCCCTGCGCATCGGTGAGACGACCCTCGTCGAGGATCTGCAGCAGCGAATTGAAGATGTCAGGGTGCGCTTTCTCGATCTCGTCGAAGAGCACCACGGAGAACGGCTTACGACGCACCTTCTCGGTGAGCTGGCCACCCTCTTCGTAACCCACATAGCCGGGAGGCGACCCGAACATCCGCGAGGCGGTGTGCTTCTCCGAGTACTCGCTCATGTCGAGCGTGATGAGCGCGTCCTCGTCAGCGAACAGAAACTCGGTCAGTGCCTTCGTCAGCTCCGTCTTCCCTACGCCGGACGGGCCGGCGAAGATGAACGAACCAGAGGGACGCTTCGGGTCCTTGAGTCCTGCACGCGTACGACGGATCGACCGCGACAGCGCTTTGACGGCATCGTGCTGGCCGATGATGCGCTTGCCGATTTCGGCCTCCATGTGGAGAAGTCGCGCGGACTCCTCCTCGGTGAGCTTGAAGACCGGGATGCCGGTCGCCGAGCTGAGTACCTCGGCGATCTGCTCCTCGTCGACCTCGGCCGGCATGTCAGAATCGCCGATCTTCCAGGCCTGCTCCTTCTCGGCGCGCTGCGCGAGAAGCTTCTTCTCCTGGTCGCGCAACCCGGCAGCCCGCTCGAAGTCCTGGGCGTCGATCGCCGCCTCCTTCTCGAGGCGTACGGATGCGATCCTCTCGTCGAACTCGCGCAGGTCGGGTGGCGCGGTCATCCGCTTGATACGGAGCCGTGCGCCGGCCTCGTCGATGAGATCGATGGCCTTGTCCGGCAGGAAGCGGTCGGAGATGTACCGATCGGCCAGCTGCGCGGCAGCGGCAAGCGCCTCGTCGGTGATCGTGATCCGGTGGTGGGCCTCGTAACGGTCACGCAGCCCACGCAGGATCTCGATCGTCATCGCGATCGACGGTTCGGCCACCTGGATCGGCTGGAACCGCCGCTCGAGGGCCGCGTCCTTCTCGATGTGCTTGCGGTAGTCGTCGAGCGTCGTGGCGCCGATCGTCTGCAGCTCACCGCGGGCCAGCATCGGCTTGAGGATCGAGGAGGCGTCGATAGCCCCCTCCGCTGCGCCGGCACCGACGAGGGTGTGGATCTCGTCAATGAACAGCATCACGTCGCCGCGGGTCTTGATCTCCGAGAGCACCTTGCGGAGCCGCTCCTCGAAGTCGCCGCGGTAACGGGAGCCAGCCACGAGAGCACCGAGGTCGAGCGTGTAGATCTGCTTGTCGCGCAGCGTCTCCGGCACGTCGCCGCGCACGATCGCCTGCGACAGCCCCTCGACGATGGCGGTCTTCCCGACGCCGGGTTCCCCGATGAGTACCGGGTTGTTCTTCGTACGGCGCGAGAGCACCGTCATCACCCGCTCGATCTCCTTCTCGCGGCCGATGACCGGGTCGAGCTTGTTCTCGCGGGCAGCCTGGGTGAGGTTCCGGCCGAACTGGTCCAGCACCTTGCTCGTTGCGGACGCCGGGCCGACATCGGGAGCACCAGCCGTGGTCGACTCCTTGCCAGCCTGGAAGCCCGACAGCAGCTGCAGCACCTGCGTACGGACGCGGTTGAGGTCGGCGCCCAGCTTGATGAGCACCTGGGCCGCGACCCCCTCGCCTTCTCGGATCAGCCCGAGAAGGATGTGCTCGGTCCCGATGTAGGTGTGGTTGATCTGCAGCGCCTCGCGCAGCGAGAGCTCCAGCACCTTCTTGGCGCGCGGCGTGAACGGGATGTGCCCGGTCGGGGCCTGCTGGCCCTGGCCGATGATCTCCTCTACCTGCTCGCGCACCGCCTCCAGCGAGATGCCTAGCGATTCAAGCGCCTTCGCGGCGACACCTTCGCCCTCGTGGATCAGGCCCAGCAGCAGGTGCTCGGTCCCGATGTAGTTGTGGTTGAGCATGCGCGCTTCGTCCTGCGCCAGCACGACGACTCGTCTGGCACGATCAGTGAACCGCTCGAACATCGACACCTTCTTCTCCTCTCGGGGCCCTAAAGCCCCCCGCGCCCCGCCAGGCGTGCGCCTCACATGCTCCGACGGTACGTGTCAGTCTACGTAACGTCACTGTCCCACCGGACTGTTCCACGTTCGCTGTCAGCGCATCTCTTCGTGAGACCGCTGTCAGAAGACGGCTCAGGGGCCGGGATCGCTCCCGGCCCCTGATACGTCGGGGGTGCTTCGTGGGTCAGTGGGCGTCTTCGTAAGCCTTGCGGATCTCGGCGGACACGCGGCCGCGATCGCTCACCTCGAAGCCCTGGCTCCGCGCCCATGTGCGGATCGTGTTCGCGTTGGAGGCACCGCGAGCAACCGCACGTCCCTGGGCCTTGCGTCCACCGGTGCGACGCGCGGATCCGATCCACGGTGCAACCGCGGCGCGAAGCTTTTCGGCATTCGCGGTCGAGAGGTCAATTTCGTAGTTCACGCCATCGAGCGCAAACCGAATCGTCTCAGCAGCAACGCTGCCGTCGACATCGTCTTCCAGCACCACCGTCATCTTGCTAACCATTTGCTTCTCCCAATCTGGTTCGGACAGAACGCTGCCGACCTCTCGGCCGACACACCCACAATATGCACGAGGCAAGGGGGAATGCAACTGTTCCCCCTGTGTTGTGCATTATCACGGCACATCAATAGGTGGCAGAGCCCTGCGCGACAGGGAAACCATCGTCGCGCTAACGTGTGGACGTTCTGGCACGGGAGTCCACGTCGTCGGGCCGCGCCGACCACCTGCCGCCGGATCGTGGTCCGATCAGGCAGGATAGGAGTCTGGAAGGGAAGGGAAGGGACGAGACGTGGGTAGAGATAGAGCGAGCATCAAGGACGTCGCGCGTGTGGCAGGCGTGTCGGTCGGCACGGTGTCGAACGTGCTGAATCGACCCGATTTTGTCTCGGAGTCGACCAGGCAGCGCGTACTGGATGCGATGAACGAACTCGGCTTCGTGCGAAACGCCACGGCCCGCCAGTTGCGCGCCGGACACTCGCAGACGGTCGGCGTCGTCGTACTCGACCTGGCGAATCCTTTCTACACAGGCATCGTGCGAGGTATCGAGGATCGGCTTGCCGAGGACAATCACCTGCTGATGCTCTGCAGCTCCGACGAGAACGTAGATCGCGAGACGCGTTACCTCCGTCAGTTCGCGGAACAGGGCGTTCGCGGCATTCTCATCACTCCGTTCGGAAACTTGAACGAGCGATTCGACTTGCTGAAGAATCTGCAGATCCCGGTCGTCCTCCTCGACACCCATAGCCCCGACCTCGCCTGCGTCAGCGTGGACAATGTCAAGGGTGGTCGCCTTGCGGTCGCCCATCTGCTGGAGCAAGGGCATCGACGGATCGCGCTGCTCAACGGGCCGATGGAGATCCAGCAGTGCCGCGACCGATCGGCGGGGACGATGGCTGCGGTGTACGAGGCGGGCCTCGATCCTGCCGACGTGATCATCGAGGTCCTCTTGCCCGACATGACCGGCGATGACGGCGCGGAGGCGATGCGTCATCTTCTGGATTCGGGCGATGAGCCGCCCACCGCGGTCTTCTGCGTCAACGACATCGTCGCCCTCGGCGTGATGCGCACATTGCGGGAGCGGAACATCGCTGTCCCGGAGGACATCGCCGTCGTCGGGTACGACGACGTGCCGATCATCAAAGAGCTGCGGACACCACTGACGTCTGTTCGCCAGCCCATGCACGACATCGGCTGGAACGCGGCCGATCTGCTTCTCACCGGCACGGTGAAGCAGGTGAGGTTCTCGCCCGAGCTGGTCATCCGGGCCTCGTCGGATTATCGCCGGTGACGATGACGTACGTGCTGGGCGCGCCGCTCGGCGTCGACTCCGCTCATCGGCGGCTCATCGACCTCGGCCCGGATCACCCGAGCCGCTCGGGTTTGGTGGAGATCGCCTGCAGCCTCGAGGGCGACGTGATCGCCGAGGCGGAGGTACGGCCCGGCGCGAGCCATCGCTCGGCAGAGAAGCTGTTCGAGGTCCGTGACTACCACCAGCTGCTGGCGCTGGCCAACCGGCACGACTGGCAAGCGCCGTTCGCCGGAGAGCTCGGCGCCGCGCTGACCATCGAGGACGCGCTGCGCCTCACCCCGCCGCCCCGTGCCACGTGGCTACGCACCGTGCTCGCGGAGCACGCCCGTTTGCACAGCCATCTCGGCTTCTTGTCCGTGGTGCCAGCGAGGCTGGCGCCGGACGCGACGCTGGCGCGGCGGATCCACGTCGCTCGCGAGGCGCTGCGTGAGCAGCTCGCGGAGCTGTCCGGCAATCGGGTACACCCCATGGTGTGCCGTCTCGGAGGACTGTCCGCCGACGCCGACCAGCCGTGGCTCGACGCCGAGGCCAGGCTCGCCGACACGATCGCGGCGCTCGGGCCGGAGCTGCATCGGCTCGTCGTTGACGCCGGACTGCCCGAGGGCGTGGCCGAGATCGACCCGGGACTGGCCCGCGCGTACGGCGTCACAGGCCCGGCCGCGCGCGCTGCGGGGATCGACACGGATCTGCGCCGCAGCGCCCCGTACCTCGCCTATGGCGACCTCGATGTCGCCGCGATCCCCGCCGCTGACCACCCCGGCGATGCCGTCTCTCGGCTCATCGCGTGGGCCGACGAGCTGACCTCGACGGGGGCCCTCCTGTCGGCGGCCGTGGACGGTACAACCCGTACAGACGGGGCCGTCTCGGTGAAGCTCCCCAAGGTGATGCGCGTACCGGTGGGCGACACGTACGTCGCGCACGAAGCCCCGCTCGGCCGCGCCGGCTGGTGGCTCGTCTCGCGCGGCGAGAAGGTGCCCTGGCGACTCAAGCTCCGTACGGCGAGCTTCGCCCATGTCGCCGCGCTCGAGGCCGTACTGCCCGGCACATACGTGGCGGACCTTCCCCTCGCGGTCGCCTCTGTCGGTTACGTCGTCGGCGATCTCGCGAAGTAGGAATGACTGAGCGCCGGCCCCATCCGGGCGCGGCGCTCAGAGTCTGTGTGGTGACGTGTGGTGCTCAGGCCTGCTTCCAGACCGGCGTCGCCGGGCTCTTGACGTCGAGCTGCACCATCTCGGCGACCGAGGGAAGCTCGTCGGTGCTCCAGCTCTCCGGACGTCCGGGCCTGCGGACGCGGCGAGGCAGGTTGAGCACCTCGGCGGACTCGGACCGGACGTTGTCCTCGAGACGCTCCACCCGGTTGACCAGCGCAGCGACGTCGCCCACGAGCTCGTCCCGCTCGAGCCTGGCAGCCACCAGGTCGCCCCGCATCGAGGACATGATCCGGATCTGCTCGGCGAGGAGCCGGTTCCGCTGGAGGACTTCGGTACGGGTCGTGGCGAGGTCGGTACGTGTCGCCGTCAGCGTCTCGGACAGCACGCTGTTGCGCTTGCGCAGCACCTCACGCACGATCGTGGCGGACTGGCGGGTCTCGAACAGGAGGTCCTGGTGGCGGTTTTCGGCGGAGAGCAGCTGGTTGTGCCCGTCGAGACGGGCCTCGATCACTTCGTTCCACGCTGAACGCACGGCCACGAACGAGGCCGCCGCAAGCACCACGATGCCGAACCGGCCGAACCAGACGTTGCCGAACAACGAGGCGGCAGCGAACGCGCAGCCGACGGCCATCGCCACCTCTGCGAGGCGGCGATGCGGTGAGACCGGTTGGGAACGCTGTGGGGAAGTCACGCGCGTCAGCGTATGACCCCGTTTCGGCGTCACGCGTGAGGCACGGCTACGTGTCGGGGTTTTCGTCCTCGTCGCTCTTGGGGGTGCGGCAGGCCCGCTCGAGCGCCCAGCCGGCCACAACCAAGGCGATCGACGCCACTGTGGTGACGAGCCCGATCACCAGTCGTTGCTTGGGCAGCGGTGCGTCGAGGTGACTGACGCTGAACAGGGCGAACGCGAGGTAGCCGCCGGTCAGCAGCGCCCCGCCGATGAGCAGCGCCTTGGCGATGGCGAGAGTGGCGACGGCCCGTACAGGGTCCTGGAGCTGACGGACGACGTGGTTGCGGAGGTAGGTGAACCGCGCCAGCACGGTCGCTGCCACCGCGCCCGCGAACATCAGCATCGGCGTCGTCCACGGCACGTCCGGCATCGTCAGTGCGTACGCGCTCACCAGGAGCATCATGAGGAAAGTCACGCCCGCACCGACGACCGCCGCGAGGACGAGGGCGCGGATGCGGGTGGGCTGGACGCCCTGCGGGGAGTCAGGCATGGGCCGGTCCCAGATCGACGGCGGGTCCGGGTCGTACCCCTGACGCATCCAGAGCATCGGCGAGCTCGGCCACCTTGCCGAGCCCGGGGACGGGGAATCCGGGGTCCACCTCAGCCCACGGCACGAGCACGAACGCACGCTCGTGCGCGCGGGGGTGCGGCACCGTGAGCTGCTCGGTGCGCAGCACGACGTCACCGAGAGCGAGGATGTCGACGTCGAGGGTACGAGGCGCGTTGCGCACCGTCCGTACCCTCTGTGCCTGGTGCTCCAGGGACTTCGCCAAGCTCAGCAGCTCGGCGGCCGCCAGCGTCGTCTCGCCCACGGCGACGGCGTTGAGGTAGTCAGGCTGCACCGGCCCGCCCACCGGGTCGGTCTCGTACGCGCTCGACACCCGTAGCTGGCCGACGCCGCCCTCGGAGAGACCCGCGACAGCCGCCCTCAGGTGGGCGACGCGGTCGCCGATGTTGGAGCCCAAGCCGAATGCGACCCTCATCGTGTCCTCGTCATCGTGAGGCTCACGTCGGCCGCATGCGCGTCGCGCGCGGCGCGCGGCTTGTGCACGGTGGCGCGTACGGCGAGGAGCGCCGGGATCTCGAGGAGTGCCTCGCAGACGGCAGCGGTGAGCGACTCGACCAGGAGAACCGTGCTGGTCTCCACGACCTCACGCACGACCCGGCTGGCGGAGACGTAGTCGATCGTCGCCGAGAGCTCGTCGCCCGCGACGGCCTCGTCGGTGTTGAGCCACAGCGCCACGTCGACCACGAACGGCTGCGCGGCCAGGGCCTCCTCTGCGTACACACCGTGGACGCCCTCTGAGGTGACCCCCACGATCTCGATGTGGTCGGCGATCAGCAACGCCTCGTACTCCGACCGCGTCAACGCCCTCATCGCTGCTCCAGCTTCGTCGCCACGGCGACGGCCGCCATGTGAGGGGCCACGGTGTGCGTCCGTACGCCCCACGCCCCACGGCTCGCCAGCCAGGTGGTGATCGCCACGGATGCATCATCGCGCGCCAACGGCCCGCCGCGCGCGACCGAGTCGAGCATCCCCTTGCGCGACGCACCCCACAGCACGGGCAGGCCGATGCCGTGGATGGCCTCGACGCCTCGCAGCACGTCCCAGCTCTGGTCGGGCGTCTTGGCGAACCCGAGCCCGGGATCGAGCACCAGCCGATCAGGTTCGATGCCGGCAACGACCGCCGCCTTGACGCGGCCCATGAGCTCGCTGACCACCTCGGCGACGACATCGTCGTACGTCGCACGCTCCACCATCGTGGCGCTGTGGCCACGCCAGTGCATCGCCACGTACACGCAGGCGAGTCCCGCGACCGTCGACAGCATGTCGGGGTCCGCCAGGCCGCCGGAGACGTCATTGACGACCACCGCGCCGGCCTCGACGCACCGCGCCGCGACCTCGGCACGCATCGTGTCCACCGACACCGCGACACCGGCTGCGGCGAGCTGCGTGACCACCGGCAGGACCCGCGCGAGCTCGGTCTCGGCGTCCACCCGCACTGCGCCGGGACGTGTCGACTCACCGCCGACATCGACGAGCGTGGCACCCTCCGCAGCGAGCTGAAGACCGTGAGCGACAGCGGTCTCCACGTCGGTGTACGACCCGCCGTCGGAGAACGAGTCGGGCGTCACGTTGAGGATGCCCATCACCCGGGTCGGCCCCGGGGTGAGCAGCGAGAAGGCTGTGCTCACCGCTGACCCTGGATCAGCGACATCGCCTCGGCCCGCGCCGCCGGCTCGCGGAGGTCTCCTCGGGTGGCCGTCGTGATCGTGCGCGCGTTCGGCTTCTGGGCGCCGCGGATCGTCATGCACAGGTGCTCGCACTCGAGCACGACGATGACGCCGCGCGGATCGAGCCGCTCGACGAGCGCGTCGGCGATCTGGGACGTCAGGCGCTCCTGCACCTGCGGGCGCCGCGCGAAGCCGTCGACGACGCGTGCCAGCTTCGACAGCCCGACGACCCCGTGGCCGGCGCGTGGGATGTAGCCGACGTGGGCGACGCCCATGAACGGTACGAGATGGTGCTCGCAGGTCGAGTTGACGTCGATCTCGCGCACGAGGACGAGCTCGTCGTGAGAGATGTCGAAGGTCGTGTTGAGCACGTCTGCGGGGTCGGTGTGGAGTCCCGCGAAGACCTCCCGGTACGCCCTGGCAACGCGCCGCGGAGTGTCCACGAGTCCGTCCCGGTCGGGGTCCTCACCGATCGCGATGAGGATCTCCCGGACGGCCGCCTCGATGCGCGGGATGTCAAAGGTCCCCTGGCCCACCGGCCTCAGGAGACCACGGCCGTCGCCGTCCATGTCAGTTCTGCTCGAACGGTCGGTCGTTGGTGCCGCCCGGGGTCCAGGTGGGCGGCGCCCACCCACCGGTCGGCGTGGTGTCGTTCCACGGCTCGCTGGGAGGCGTGTGGCCGGGGGGCAGCTGCGCTCCACCAGCGGGTACGGGTTCCAGCTCGGGCTCGGGCCGTACGGGCGGGTTCACCGGCGGGAGATCGGAGGGGAGACGCGTCTCGGAGCCGGTCCAGGCGGGACGCTTCTCGTGCCTGCGCAGCGGCACGAAGATCGCCGCGACCTGCTCCTTGTCGAGTGTCTCCTTCTCGAGCAACTGGCGGACAAGCTCGTCGAGGACATCGCGGTTCTCGACCAGCACGTCGAACGCCTCCTGATGGGCGGTGGCGATGAGCAGCGAGACCTCCTCGTCGATGATCGCCGCGGTGCTCTCCGAGTAGGCGCGTTGCTGGGTCATCTCCATACCCACGAACGGTTCGCGGTCCTCGGAGCCGAGCTGTACGGCACCCAGCCGCTCCGTCATGCCGTACTGCGTGACCATCGCCCGCGCGACCTTGGTCGCCTTCTCGATGTCGTTGCTGGCGCCCGTCGTCGGGTCGTGGAAGACGAGCTCCTCGGCCGCGCGGCCGCCCAGCATGTACGCGAGCTGGTCCAGCAGCTCACCGCGGGTCTGTGAGTACTTGTCCTGATCAGGCAGCACCATCGTGTAGCCGAGCGCCTTGCCGCGCGGCAGGATCGTCACCTTCTGTACGGGGTCGGTGGCGGGCATCGCCGCTGCCACCATCGCGTGGCCGCCCTCGTGGTACGCGGTGATGAGCACTTCCTGCGGGCTCATGAGACGCGTACGGCGCTGCGGGCCGGCGATGACGCGGTCGATCGCCTCGTCGAGCGCGATGTTGTCGACCTGGGTCTTGTTGGTACGCGCGGTGAGTAGCGCAGCCTCGTTGAGCACGTTCGCGAGGTCGGCGCCGGTGAAGCCGGGCGTACGGCGCGCGACGCTGCCGAGATCGACGCCGGGAGCCATCGGCTTGCCCTGCGCGTGGACCTGGAGGATCTTCCGGCGCCCGTTGAGGTCAGGGGCGTCGACCGGGATCTGACGGTCGAACCGGCCGGGACGCAGCAGGGCGGGATCGAGCACGTCGGGACGGTTCGTCGCCGCGATGAGGATCACTCCGCCGCGTATGTCGAAGCCGTCCATCTCGACGAGCAGCGCGTTGAGCGTCTGCTCACGTTCGTCATGGCCGCCACCCATACCGGCGCCGCGGTGGCGACCGACGGCGTCGATCTCGTCGATGAACACGATCGCGGGCGCCGCTTCCTTGGCCTGCTCGAACAGGTCGCGGACGCGGGACGCGCCGACGCCGACGAACATCTCGACGAAGTCGGATCCGGAGATCGAGAAGAAGGGCACGCCGGCCTCACCCGCGACGGCGCGGGCGAGCA
>DAIPZP010000038.1:0-10601 GCA_036782155.1 Propionibacteriaceae bacterium | reverse complement strand
GGTGGCCAGGACGGCTCGCGCAGGGAGACCCGGCCGACGGCGATGAGGTCTGCGTGTCCGTCGTCGAGGATCGCCTGGGCCTTGAACGGGTCAGTGATGCGGCCGACCGCGCAGACGCGGATGCCTGCGGCGCGTACGGCTGCCGCGAGCGGGATCTGGTAGTCGTCGTCGGTCGGCATGTGGGCCATGACGTTGCCGCCGCTGGAGACGTGGATCACGTCGACGCCGTGGTCTTTGAGGATGGGGGCGAGCCGTACGGAGTCGTCGATCGACCACCCGCCGGCGACCCACTCCGTGGCAGAGATCCGTACGAAGAGGGGCTTGCCCTCGGGCCAGACGTCACGGACCGCGTCGACCACCTCGAGCAGCAACCTCGTACGACCGGTGAAGTCGCCGCCGAAGGAGCCCGTGCGGTGGTTCGACAAGGGGGAGAGGAACTCGCTGATGAGGTAGCCGTGCGCCGCGTGGATCTCGACGACGTCGAACCCGGCCTCGTCGGCGCGCTGGGCCGCCCGGGCGAACGCGGCGACCACTGTCGCGATGTAGTCGGCGTCCGCTTCGGTGGGGGTGGCCAGACCGGGGAACGGGATCGGGCTCGGTCCGTACGTCTCCCAGCCACCCTCAGCGAGCGCCACAGAACCCGACTTCGCAGGGTCGAAACCGCTGTAGGTGGACGCCTTGCGCCCCGCGTGCGCCAGCTGGATGCCCATGGCGGCGCCGTGCTCATGGACGAAACCGACGATGTGGGTCCACGCGTCGCGCTGGTCGTCGTTCCAGATGCCGGTGCAGTTCGCGGTGATCCGACCCTCAGGGAGTACGCCAGTGGCCTCGGCGATGATGAGGCCGAAACCTCCCGTCGCGCGGGCGCCGTAGTGCACGAGGTGCCAGTCGGTCGGTACGCCGTCACACTCGGTCACCTGGTACTGGCACATCGGGGGAAGCACGATGCGGTTGTCGAGCGTGAGGTCGCGCAGCGTGATCGGGTCGAGCAAGGAGGTCATGCACTCAGACTATGGCGCTCGGATAACCCCCCGGGGGTTTATCTCAGGGCTCGGGCCGATCGGGGTCGGCGACCTCTCCGGGGATGACCTCAGCGGAGGGGAGCGCTGGGCGATCGGTGTCGTCCTCGGGCGGGCGCGACGTAGGAGCCCGGCGATCCTGGTTGTTCGCGAGCAGCACGGCGGCGGCGGGCAGGAACACGGCGCCGAGGAGGGCGACGACCTTCCACCAGCCCGGCACGAAGATCATCAACGCGAAGCAGACGACCCGGACAAGCATCGTCCACAGGTAGCGCCGCTGGCGCCGATCAAGGTCATCCGAGGCGCTCAGGCGAGCGTCGGTGATGATGACCGGGTCAGGCGTCGGCACCTATCAAGCCTATGCCGCCCGGCGCGGAATCACGCGGTGACGGTCGGTCTCCCGCTAGGTTGCTCCCTGTGACCGGAACACCACGAAGCGCGCTCGTCACGGGCGCCAGTAAGGGCATCGGCCGCTCCATCGCCTCACGGCTCGCCACGTCCGGCTATGCCGTGACCGGAACGTACCGGTCGGGTGGGGTGCCCGACGGCGTCCTCGGCGTGAGCGCCGACATCACCGATCCTGAGCAGCTCGAGCAGGCGTTCGTCGCCGCGGAGCAGGCGCACGGTCCCGTCGAGGTCCTCGTGTGCAACGCGGGCATCACCGCTGACGGTCTGCTCATGCGCATGAGCGACGAGCAGTGGGACTCGGTGATCGCCACGAACCTCACCGCCTCCTTCAAGCTGGTACGGCGCGCCAGCCGGTCGATGATCAAGGGCCGCTTCGGACGGATCGTCTTCGTCTCGTCGGTCGTCGCGCTGCTCGGCTCGGCGGGCCAGGTGAACTACGCCGCCAGCAAGGCGGGTCTCGTCGGTCTCGCTCGCTCGTTGACGCGCGAGCTCGGCGCGCGGGGGATCACCGCGAACGTCGTCGCGCCCGGCTTCATCCAGACGGACATGACCGCGGCGCTCGACCAGGCGACGATCGAGGCGTACGAGAAGCGCATCCCGGCGGCCCGTCTCGGGGCCACGGACGACGTCGCCTCGGCGGTGGAGTTCCTGGTCTCCGACGCCGCCGGCTACATCTCAGGAGCCGTGCTGCCCGTCGACGGCGGCCTCGGCATGGGCCACTAGGAGGAACGTCATGGGCATTCTCGAAGGCAAGCGCGTGCTCGTCGCCGGCGTGACGATGGACACCTCCATCGCGTACGCCGTCGCACGGCTCGCGCAGCGCGAAGGCGCAACCGTTCTGGTGTCGAACTTCGGCCGGGCACTCAGCCTCACACGTCGCGTCGTGACCAGACTCGACCCCGTACCGCCGGTGCTCGAGATCGACGTCACCAACCCCGAGCACCTCGCCGCGCTGCCCGACCTCGTACGGGAGCACGTGGACGGTCTCGACGGGCTCGTCCACTCGATCGCTTACGCCAACCCGGAGACGGCCCTCGGTGGCAAGTTCCTCGACACGCCATGGGAGGACGTCGCTACAGCCCTGCACGTGTCCGCGTACTCGATGGCATCGCTGGTCCGCGCCGCGAGGCCCGTCCTGGCGCCAGGCGCCTCCGTGGTCGGGCTCACGTTCGACGGGTCGATCAGCTGGCCGATGTACGACTGGATGGGCGTCGCCAAGGCGGCCCTGGAGTCCACCTCGCGCTACCTCGCGCGCTACCTCGGCGAGTCCCAGATCCGGTCCAACCTCGTCTCGGCGGGCCCGATCGACACGCTGGCCAAGAAGGCGATCCCGGGCGCGAGCGAGCTCGACCACGTGTGGGACACCCGCGCGACGCTCGGCTGGGACCAGAAGGACCCCGAGCCGACTGCCAAAGCGGTCGTCGCACTGCTCAGCGACTGGTTCCCCAAGACGACGGGCGAGGTCATCCACGTCGATGGCGGCGTCCACTCGACCGGCGCCTGACCGGGCTACGGGTCCTGCTGGCACGAAGGGTAGGTTTTAGACTCATGACGGCTGTTGTCGAGATCGCGGGCGTGACCGTGCGCCGGGGCACCTCGCTGCTCCTCGACAACGTCGACCTGAAAGTCGACGAGGGCGAGCGCTGGGTGATCATCGGCCCTAATGGCGCCGGGAAGACCACGCTGCTGAAGGTGCTGTCGACCCAGATGCACCCGACGGCCGGGATCGTCGAGATCCTGGGCGAGACGCTGGGGGCCGTGGACGTGTTCGACCTGCGACCCCGGATCGGGCTGGCGTCCTCGGCGCTGGCCGAGCAGGTGCCGTACGAGGAGAAGGTCTCGGACCTCGTCGTCAGCGCGTCGTACGGCGTGGTGGGCCGCTGGCGCGAGAAGTACGAGGACCAGGACTTCGGTCGCGCCGCCCAGCTGATGTCGCTGCTGCAGGTCGACCACATGGCTGACCGTACGTTCGGCACGTTGAGCGAGGGCGAGCGCAAGCGCGTACAGATCGCCCGCGCGCTGATGACCGACCCCGAGCTGCTGCTGCTCGACGAGCCCGGCGCCGGCCTGGATCTGGCTGGTCGTGAGGCGCTACTGGAGACGCTGACCGCGCTCGCCGACGATCCGGAAGCGCCCACGTCGATCATGGTCACCCACCACGTCGAGGAGATCCCGGTGGGCATCACGCACCTGCTGCTGCTCCGAGGTGGGAAGGTCGTCGCGGCGGGTCCCCTCCGCGACACGCTGACGAACGAGAACCTTTCTCGCACGTTCGGCATGAGGCTCCAGGTCGAAGAGCACGGCGACCGCTGGTCCGCCAGGTCGGTGCCGGCTGCTCGACGCGCGGAGGGCTGACGATGTCCATCAACCTCAACGACTTCTTCGGGCTCCACCTCGTGCTGCTGTGGCTCGCGCTGGCCGTGATGCTGGGCGCGCTGGAGTGGCTTCGCAAGGACTGGACGATGGCCATGCTGGCTGCCGCTGCTGTGCTGGCGGCGCTTATCGCGCTGATCGTGCCGCACGCGTGGTACGTCCAGCTCGGGGTCTTCGTCGTCGCTTCAGCCATCGGCGAGGTCGTCGTCCGTCGCCGCCGCCTGCCCGCCCCTGCGGGGGACACGCCGACGGAGAACGGCTGACCGATCAGGCGACGTACGCGTCGAGGCGATCGGCGAGGGACAATGCCTCGGCCTTGAGCATCAGCGCGCGGTCGATGTCGCCCAAGGCGCGGTACCGGGCGGCCTCGTCGAGTCGACGCGATACCTCCGCCCGGGCCAGCTCCATCATCTGGGCGTCGGTCAGCTCCTGGACGATGCGCTCAGCGTGGCCGAACGCCACACCGCCCGCCACGAAGTCGCTCGAGGCCAGCCCGGACGTCGCGGGGGTCGTCACGTACGAGGTCTCCGCGTTCTGGATCGCGCTGATCGCGTCGCGGACCGCGCGCAGGCCCACCTTCTCGCGGCGCTTCATCAGGCGCACCAGGTCCTCGCGCAGGTAGTCCAACAGGGTCATCACACTCCTCCTTCGTCGCCGCCGTTCGTCGGCGGACAAGACGCTAGAGGTTCACGTCGCGTGAAGGTCAAGCAGCAGTCGTCGCACCACGCCGGCCAGCTCCGGATCGGCCAGCGCCCGCTCGATTCCTGCCCGTCCAGCCGATCCGATCTCGCCCAGGGCGAGCACCGCGGTGAGCCGTACCTGCGGGTCGGGATCGTCGATCAGCGGCTCGACCAGCTCCGCGCAGCGACTGCCGAGCGCGGCAGGGGACTCGCCGCCGATCCGGCCTACGATCTCGGCCACGGCGAGTCGGGTCCCCACAGCGGGGGAGTCGAGCGCCGCGGTCAAGGCGTCGAGGGCGGCCTCGCCGAATCCCGAGAGCGTCTCGATGAGGACGGGCGACGGTACGGGCTCGGTGTCGAGGAGAGCCACGAGGGGCGGCACCGTCGACGGATCGCGCAGCTGGCCGAGCGCCTGGATGGCGGTGCTCACCACGCGCGGTACCGGATCGGCGAGGAGGGGGACGAGCGCTGGCGCCGCGGCACGAGCGCGCAGCTTGGCCAGGAGCCGTACGAAGAGGCAGCGCAGCTCCGGATCAGGATCGTCCAGCCGGGCCAGCGCTGCCTCGGCGGCGTCAGGCTGCTGGGCGAGCGACCACATCAGCACCTCTCGTACCGCCGGGTCGGTCTCATCGGTCAGCGCGTCGACCAGGTCGCGGGTGCTCGTCGCGGACGGCTGCAGCGCGGCCCTGATCCGTACGATCGGGTCGGGATGGGCGAGCGCCTGCGTCATCGCGATCGCCGCCAAGACGTCCTCCCAGCTGCGATCGGTGTTCGCAGCGAGGTTCTGGAGACGGGCCGCGAGCCCGCGCTGAGCGGCGATCGACTCCTCGAGCTGGACGAGGTGGGAACGCAGCGTGGTGGTGGCGTCCAGGTCGGGGTCGGCCAGCGCGTCGGCAATCTCCGGCAAGCTGAGCCCGAGCGCTTTGAGGTTCTGGATCTGCAGCAGGCGGAGCAGGTCGTCCTCGTCGTACAGCCGGTAGTCGCCGCCGCTACGCCCGGCCGGGATCAGCAGCCCGAGCTCGTCGTAGTGGCGCAGGGCCCGGCGGGTCAGCCCGGTACGGTCGGCCACCTCCCCGATCCGCCACGTCCGGCCCACAGCGGGAGCCTAACCCTCCGCTGCCGGTGAGCCGGCGAGCTCCTCGGCCCGCGCGTACCGTTGGGCGATCACCGAGCACGCCATGAGCTGGGCCTGATGGAAGATCATCAACGGCAGCACCAGCAGCCCGACGCCAGTGCCCGCGAACAGCACCTGGGCCATGGGCAGCCCGGTGGCCAGGGACTTCTTGGTTCCGCAGAACTGGATGGCGATGCGGTCCTCGCGTGAGAAGCCCATCTTGAGGGGCACGAACCAGGTCACGACCAGCATGAGCCCGAGCAGCGCGAGGCACACGCCCACCAGCACCGCGAGCTGCGGGCCGGTGACCTGCGACCACATGTGCTCGGACATGCCCTGCGAGAACGCCGTGTAGACGACGAGCACGACCACGCCGCGATCGACGAGCTTGAGGGGCGCGTTGTGGGCCTTGACGAAATGGGCTGTCCAGCGTTGCGACAGTTGGCCCAGGACGAACGGCAGCAGGAGCTGTACGACGATGTCGCCGATCTGACCGAGGCCGACGCGACCGTTGGCTCCGGCCATCACCAGGACGACCAGGGCGGGTGTGACGAACACGCCGAGCAGGTTCGAGGCTGAGGCGCTGACGATGGCCCCCGCCACGTTGCCCCGGGCAATCGAGGTGAACGCGATCGAGGACTGAACGGTCGACGGGATCAGGCACAGGTAGAGCAGCCCGGAGTACAGCTGCGGTGACAACCACGTGCCGGAGAGCGGCCGGAGCGCGAGCCCGATGAGCGGGAACAGCACGAACGTGAACGCCAGGATCGTCAGGTGGAGTCGCCAGTGGGCGAGGCCACGCAACGCCTCACGGGGAGCGATGCGGGCCCCGTACAGGAAGAAGAGCAGGAAGATCGCGACGTTCGACGCGCCGTGCAGCAGCGTCATGCCGAATCCGCGCGCGGGGAAGAACGAGGCGAGGACCGCGGAGGTCACGATGGCGAGCAGGAAGCCGTCCGGTCGCAGCCGTCGTAGCCAGGACATCGGTCTCCTCTCTGGCGGCCAGGATATGGTGCCGCGCGTGACGGACTGGGACCCCGACCAACCGGTGGTGAGCTTCACCGACCCGGCTGATCCGCGCCTGGGTGACTACACAGGGCTTCGCGAGTCCACGCTGCGACGCCGGGGGAGTGCGTTCATCGCCGAGGGCGAGCTGGTCGTACGGCGTGCCGCCGAGGCTGGATACGTACCCCGCTCCTTCCTCCTCGCGCCCCGGTGGGTGGATTCGCTACGCGACGTGTGGTCCCGGTTCGACGTGCCCGTGTACGTCGCGGAGGCGGGCGTGGTCGAGTCGCTGACCGGATTCCATGTGCACCGCGGTGCGCTTGCCGCGTACGAGCGGGAGGAGCGGTACGACGTGGCCTCGCTCGTCGCGCGATGCAGGCGGCTCGTGGTCGTGGAGGACCTGGTAGATCACGCCAACCTCGGAGCCATCGCCCGGTCGACGCTGGCCCTGGGGTGGGACGGCCTGCTGCTCAGCAGCCGATCGGCGGATCCGCTCTACCGACGCGCGGTGAAGTCGAGCATGGGCGTCGTGTTGAGCCTGCCCTGGGCGCGGGCGAAAGACGACGAGGCGGTCCCGGCCGTTCTGAAGGCGGCTGGGTACGAGGTGGTGGCGCTGGCGCTCCGCGACGACGCGGTGTCTCTGGGCGAGGTCGCCGCCCGGCATGCCGGCCGGGACACCAGGCTGGCTGTACTTCTCGGCACAGAGGGACGCGGGCTCAGCGATGCCTGGGTGAGCGGTGCGGACACCGTGGTGACGATCCCGATGGCTGCGGGGGTGGACTCGCTCAACGTCGCGGCCGCAGCCGCGGTCGCCTGCTACGCGTTACGCAGGTGACGAGGACTCGCGGTGCTGCTCGGGGTCGAACGGAAGCTTCTCGGAGATGGGCCAGTCGGCGGGATAGCGGTACGCCATCTCCTCGGCCTTCTTGCGCAGAGAGCGGCGCCGCTTGCCGTTGAGACGGTCTCCGAAGACGATCCCGGACAGGTGGTCGGTCTCGTGCTGGAGGCAGCGGGCCAGAAGGCCGGTCCCCTCGATCTCGATCAGGTCGCCCTCGACGTCCTGGCCGCGGCAGACTGCCTTGTCGGGCCGGGCGAGCATCTCGTACGCGCCGGGGAACGACAGGCACCCTTCCTCCGACTCTTCCAGGTTGCGGTCGATGCCCTCGGGCAGGATCACCACTGGGTTGCACACGACGCCGGCGTGCACGACATCGTCCTCGTCGGGGCAGCAGAAGATGAACATCGACATGTCACGTCCGACCTGGGTCGCTGCCAGACCCACACCCTGGGACGCGTTCATCGTCGCGAACATGTCCTTGGCCAGCTCGGCCAGTTCCTCGTCGAAGACAGTCACCGGGGTCGTCTGAGCGTGCATGACTGGCTCGCCCCACCGTGTCATCGGCAGCACCGAGCCGCCGGTCATGAGTTCCTCGACGTTCATGGCCTCCCTCTCGCCGCCGCCCGCATCGGGCGGCTCGCGACAGGATAGTGAACCGCGCCGCCTCAGATGTCGACGAGGGTCTGCGGATGACGTCCGTCGAGCAGGCGAAGTCGAGTGTCCTTCCGGCCGACGGACACCCAGCAGTCGTCGGCTCGTGGGTTGATGGAGAGCTTGGGCGTCGGTCCGTGCAGGGCGAGGTCGACCGCGAGGAACCCCAGCGGTCCCAGGACACGCTCCTCCACCAGCAGCTCGGTCCCGTCCGCGTAGTGCAGCCATGACTGGCCTATGTGTGGGCCCCTTTGCATCGAGATCAGCGGGATGTGCCGCGCCACGACCGTCATCACCGCGTGGCGGGCAGCCCATTCATGGGGTGCGGGCAGGTCGAAAGCATCGCTGATGTCGACCAGTTCGGCGTCAGCGACTCCATCGTCGCCGCCCGTCATCTTCATCCACGCGTAGATCGACGTGGCGATGATGGCGAGCACCAGAACGAGCAGTACGTACTGCACGTCGCCAGTATCCGTCCGCGAAACCCGTGGGGCAATAGTTGTCGGATCAAGCTCTCGGATGGGCCTGAGCGAAGGCCGTACGGAGCCGTTCGCCGCTCACATGCGTGTACACCTGGGTCGTCGCGAGCGAGGCATGCCCGAGCAGCTCCTGGACGGTGCGCAGGTCCGCACCGCCCTCGAGCAGGTGGGTGGCCATGGCGTGCCGCAGCCCGTGTGGCCCGATGTCGGGCGCCCCGTCGACCAGCCCGACGGCACGGTGAACGATGCGTCGCACGATCCGCTGGTCGATGCGATCGCCGAGACGCTCGCCGAGGAACAGCGCCGACCCCGAGCGCGGGGTCACGAGCTCTCCTCGTCGCGCGCACCAGCGGTCGAGGGCCCTACGGGCGGGCGTCCCGATCGGTACGACCCGCTCCTTGTCGCCCTTGCCCAGGACTCGTACGGTCTGGCGCGCGTCGTCTATCGCGCCGACATCCAGTCCGCACAGCTCCGACACCCGGATGCCACTCGCGTACAACAGCTCGAGGATCGCGACATCGCGCACCCCGCATGCCGAGTCGTTCTCGCCGGCCACCGCGATCGCAGCCCTCAGCATCTCGAACGTCTCCGCCTGGCTGAGCGTCTCGGGCAGCCGCTTCGCAGGCCGTGGCGATCGCAACGACAGCGCCGGATCGGAAGGCAGCAGGCCCTGGGCGTGGGCCCAGGAGAAGCAGCCCCGTACAGACGCGGCACGTCTCGCCAGGGACGTCCGCTCGGCCCCCGCGACCGCCAGGCTGCCGAGCCAGGACCGTAGAGCCCGCAGGTCCACGTCCTCGGCACGGCTGTAGCCGTGCTCGACCAGCCACGCGTCCAACGCGGACAAGTCGCCCCCGTACGCACGCAGCGTGTGCGTCGAGACCCGCCGGTTGGTCAGGTGACCGAGGTAGGCCGCGATGACGTCGCCGAGCACCGACGGTGCCGCATCCTCGGCCCGGGGGAGCCCGGACGCGACCGTGCGGTCGTCGGTATCGGGGCCGGTGCTCACCCGGCCAGGGTCCGTCCGACCGGTCCCCGGCGCAAGCCGACGCTCCGGCCAAGGTCACATGCGTCTCGCCTAGGCGTTCGATCCCCGTCACAAGAGCACCGTCATCGGGTTGATCAGAGTCCCGTCGCGCCACACCTGGAAATGCAGGTGGCAGCCGGTGGCGAGTCCCGTGCTGCCGACCGAGCCGATCAGCTGGCCGGCCGCAACGCGGTCACCCACACCCACGGAGTACCGCTGGGCGTGGTTGTACGAGGTCATGAGATGTCCCGACGAGCCGGTGCCGTGATCGATGATGAGCCGGTTGCCGTACGAGCTCGACGACGTCACCGACACCACGATCCCCTCCGCCGCGGCTCGGATCGGGCTGCCGCACGACGCGCCGAAGTCCGTACCGTCATGGAGCTTCCAGACCCCTGTGATCGGGTGGCGACGCATCCCGTACGGCGACGTCACCGGCCCTGTCGCCGGCATGACAAGGGCCAACCCTGTCGCGGCCCCGACGAATCCTGCCCCCGTCGCGTTCTGCGGCACCGGCGACGCCGATGCCGGCAGCAGCCGGATGGATGGGCCGAGCAGCAGGAGCGGATCGAGGTAGGCGTCGCCCTCCCGCAGCGCCCAGTGCAGGCACGTCGTGCCTGGGCAGGAGGCGTGGCCGGCCTCCAGGCGGCCGACCGGCTGCCCACGGCTCACCACGTCGCCTACCGCGACCGTGGCGGCCACCGGCTCGTACGTGGTCCTCACAACCCCGTGGTCCACGACCACGACACCGCGTCCCGCGAGGACGCCCGCGTACGTCACCCTGCCGTCGGCCGCGGCGGACACGATCTCGCCCGGAGTGCCCGCGAGATCGACCCCCCGGTGACCGGAGTCCCAGCTCACCTCAGGCGGGACGAACCGCGTGATCACGGCCCCCGGGATCGGCTTGCTGCCCGACGGGAGCGAGGGTGCGGCCGAGGCGGCGATAGGGGCGCAGGCCAGCGCGAAGGCCGCCACCATGGCTAGTGCGATCCTTGGAAAGGTCCTCATAC
>DAIPZP010000037.1:2716-10680 GCA_036782155.1 Propionibacteriaceae bacterium | reverse complement strand
CGAAGACCACGAACAGGAGCGGGGTGAGCTTGATCGCGGCCGCGAGCCCGATCAAGGCGCCCCTGGGGATACGACGAGGACGCTCCGGGTCGTCCGGCAGCAGGTCGGCGACGACCAGCGCCATGAGCATGGTGTTGACCTGCCCGTAGCCCATGGTCGTACGAACGGGCTCCATCGCAAGCACGAGGGCTGCCGCGATGACGCCCAGCGCGAGACCACGAGGCACACGAATGCGTCGAAGGACGCTCAGCAGCGCACCCGTCCCGATCACGGTCCAGATGATCTGCCATAGGAGGAAGGGACCGAGCAGCAGCGGCGTCATGAGGATGGCGGCGATCGGCGGGTAGATGAACTTGAGGCCGTTGCCTGGCGTGCTGGTCAGGTAGATGTCGTGCCCGTTGACCATGTCCTCGACGGCGAGGTGGTAGACGCCCAGGTCGACGGTGTTCGGGTCGTACGGCCACACGTGCCCCTGGGAGATCACGATAGGCAGCAGGACGAACGAGACGACCAGGGCGGGCGCCCATTCGGCAGCCAGTCGCGGCAGGCCGGCCCTGATCCGGCTGAGACGATCGGTCATGCCGTGAGCCGTTGCCAGACGGAGTCGAGATCGGTCGCGTCACGACCGATGAGGTTCGCAAGACCCGGGGCGTCGTCGTACCTCGGCACGAGATGGACGTGGAAGTGCATCACTTCCTGCCCTGACACCTCACCGGCGTTGACGAGCACATTGAGGCCCGCAGCGCCGAGCCTGTCGACAAGCAGCGGGACGACCTGCTCGACAGCCGTACGGACGTCGCCCCAGATCGTCGGGTCGTCGATGATGCTGGCGACATGGCGGCGCGGTACGACCAGCGTGTGACCCCGATGCCACGGCTGGATGTCCAGGAAGGCGACCGCGGAGTCGTCCGCATAGACCTGCCGTGACGGGGTGGCGCCGGCGATGATGGCGCAGAAGAGACAGCCGTCGCTCATGACAATGGCCCCCAGACGATGTTGTCGTAGCGCTCCCCCGCGGCGAGGTGGCTCAGCTGAGTGGCGATCAGCCGGTCGTAGCGTACGGGAACCGAGTCGTTGGCGCCCCCGACGTGCGGGGCGATCGTGACGCCGGGCGCGTCCCACAGTGGGCTGGCAGCGGGCAGCGGCTCGGGCTCCATGACGTCGAGGGCGAACCGGAGCCGTCCCGCCTCGGCGAGGATCGCGTCCGTCTCCATGATCCGGCCCCTTCCGACGTTGACGACCAACGCACCGTCGGGCAGCAGTGACAGGGTGGCTGCGTCGAAGGCGCCGACCGTGTCGGGGGTGGCGGGTGCCGTGATGAAGACGACGTCGGCACCCGGCAGCAGGCTGTGGAGATCGCTCGCGGCGTGGACCTCGGGCTCCGTACGTGCCGAGCGGGCGACCCGCACCACCGCGGCGGGGTCGAAGCCGGCCACGCGCCGCTCGACCGCAGCACCGATGTGCCCGTACCCGTAGATCAGCACGTTCCGGTCGGCGAGCGAGTGACCGATGCTCGGCGACCAGGTGTGGGTCTGCTGCAGTCGTGCGTACGTGTCGAGGCCGCGCAGGTTCGCTAACGCTAGCGCCACCGCGAGCTCCGCGGTTCCCGCGTCGTGCACCCCTGCCGCGTTGGCGATCGACACGCTGTCAGGGACGATGCCGAGCATGTGCTCGTACCCCGCCGAACCGAGCTGGACCACCTGCAGGGCGGGCTTGTCGAGGTCCTGGAGCTCTTCCCACACCCGAACAGCCTCGTAGTTCGGCAAGGCCACGAAGGCGACCTCACCGGCCGTGGACGCGAGACCCGCGTGATCGTTGAGGAGCGTGATCTCGACCCCGTCGTGTCGACCGACCCGTGCCTCGGCCGCCTCGAGCGAGTCGTACGGCAACCATGCCCTCATCGGTCTCCTCCGGTGGCTGCCGCCTCGACGATGCGTACGGGGTAGCCGGCCGCGGCAAGCGCCAGCTTCACCTCGGCGATGGAGAGGGTGCCGTAGTGGAAGACAGAGGCCGCGAGCACGGCGTCCGCACCCGCCGCGACGGCATCCACGAAGTGCTGGGCGGTGCCTGCGCCGCCGGACGCGATGAGCGGGACATCGGCCACCCCCCGAACAGCCCGGATCATCTCCAGGTCGAACCCCGCCGTGGTCCCGTCGGCATCCATCGAGTTGAGCAGGATCTCCCCCACGCCCCGCTCGACTGCTTCCGTGACCCACGCGAGCGCGTCGAGCCCTGCAGAGGTACGACCGCCGTGCGTGGTGACGCCGAAGCCTGACGGCATGCCGTCCTCGCGCCGCGCATCCACGGACAGCACGAGCACCTGGTTGCCGAACCGGTGGGCGATCTCGTCGATGACGCCGGGTCGGCGGATCGCGCCGGTGTTGATCCCCACCTTGTCGGCGCCGTGGCGCAGCAGCAGGTCGACGTCGTCGACGCTAGCGATGCCGCCGCCGACGGTGAGCGGGATGAAGACCGTCTCGGCGGTGCGCCGGACCATGTCCCGGGTCGTCGCGCGCCCCTCGTGGGACGCCGAGATGTCGAGGAAGGTCAGCTCGTCGGCGCCTTCGATGCCGTACTGACGCGCCAGCTCGACCGGATCCCCGGCGTCGCGAAGATCGACGAAGTTGACACCCTTGACCACCCGGCCGTCATGGACGTCCAGACACGGGATGACGCGGATCGCGACTGACACGCCCGCCAGCCTAGTGGTGATGGTTGGCCAATCGGCTTCACGATGCCGGGCTTGAGGACTCGAGCGCCCGCACTAGATTGGCGGCCATGTCTGCCGGACTCGACCCGCGCTTCACCACCCTGCCCCTCGATGCGCTCGCCGACGCGGCGCTGAGTCGGGCCAAGGCTCTGGGCGCGACCCATGCGGATGTACGGATCGCACGTATCCGCAACGGTGAGCGCAGGCTTCGCGACGAGGCGCTCGAGAGCAGCACGGACGCGACCGACCTCGGGATCGGTGTCCGGGTGATCCACTCTCGCTCGTGGGGTTTCGCGGCGGGCATCACGCTCACCACCGACGCGGCTGCGTCGCTCGCCGACCAGGCCGTCGCAGCCGCGCGGATCAGCCGCCCGTTGACGTCACGCCCGGTCGAGCTGGCCCCCGAGCCCGTACACGTCGGCGAGTGGGTCTCGCCCTTCCGGATCGACCCGTTCGACGTCGACGACGCCGAGCGGATCGAACGGCTCGTGCAGCTGTCGCGGAGTGCGACGGGGCCGGGCGTCGACCACGTCACGGCAGCCCTCGACATGATTGACGAGCACAAGTTCTATGCGGACCTGGCCGGAAGCCGCACCGTACAGCGCTGCGTACGGGTCCTCCCCCAGGTCGAGGTCATGTCCACGTCCGACGGCTACCACTCGATGCGTACGACGAACCCGCCCGCCGCGCGCGGCTGGGAGCTCGTGGCCTTTGGCGAGGGCTGGGACCTCGACGCCGAAGTCGCACAGCTCCCGACCTGGCTCGCCGAGCAGGTCGCGGCGCCGTCGATCGAGGCAGGGCGGTACGACCTCGTGATCGAACCCACGAACCTGTGGCTCACGATCCACGAGTCCGTGGCCCACGCGACCGAGCTGGACAGGGCGCTCGGCTACGAGGCCGCGTACGCCGGCACCTCGTTCGCGACCATCGACACGCTCGGCAGCCTGCGCTACGGCAGTGACGTCATGACCGTCACCGGCGACCGTGTCGCCGAGCACGGACTCGCCAGCTGCGGCTGGGACGACGAGGGCGTCGAGGCCCAGACCTTCGACATCGTCCGGGACGGTGTCCACGTCGGCTACCAGCTCAACCGCCAGATGGCGCACGAGCAGGCGCTCGGCCGATCCAACGGGTGCGCGTTCGCCGACTCGTCGGGCCACATCCCGCTGCAGAGGATGCCGAACGTGTCGCTCCAGCCCGCACAGTCCGAGATCACGGTGTCCGACCTTGTGGGCCGGGTCGAGCGTGGGCTGTACGTGGTGGGCGACAAGTCGTGGTCGATCGACATGCAGCGCTACAACTTCCAGTTCACCGGCCAGCGTTTCTACGCCATCGAGAACGGCCGTATCGCCGGCCAGGTAGCCGACGCCGCGTACCAGGCGACCACCACCGAGTTCTGGGGCTCGATGGAGGCGGTGGGCGGCCCCGGGACGTACAAGCTGATGGGCGCTCTCGACTGCGGCAAGGGCCAGCCTGGCCAGTCGGCGCCGGTCTCGCACGGCGCTCCGGCCGCTCTGTTCCGCTCCGTCAACGTGCTCAACACCCAGGCCGAGGGAGGCCACGAATGATCACCGACTGGATCGAGGCCGGGCTCGCCGCGGCGACGAGCGACGAGTGCATCGTCATCGTGCGGGAGTCGACCGAGGCGAACCTCCGCTGGGCGATCAACACGCTCACGACCAACGGCCAGATGCACCACCGCTCCACGACGGTTGTCGCGATCCGACGTACGGACGGAGTGGGCCATGCCGGCGTGCTGTCCGGACCCGTCGCGGGCGAGGACGACCTGCTCCAGCTCGTGGGCCAGGCCTGCGCGGCGGCCCTCGAGGCGCCCGCCAGCGACGACAGCGCGCCGATACCCGAGCCAGTCGTCGACGCGGACTACACCGACGGGGCGGTCGGGACGACGATCGACGTCTTCGCCGAGTTCGCCCAAGGCCTCGGCCGCGCGCTCACCGCGTCCCGCGAGGCGGGGACCGAGATGTTCGGCTACGCCGAGCACCACGTCTCCACCGTGTGGCTCGCCACCAGCGCCGGCGCCCGGCGCCGTACGGTGATGAGCTCCGGCAAGGTCGAGCTCAACGCCAAGCACGCCGACCGCATCGGCTCAGCGTGGGTGGGCCAGGCGACGACGGACTTCGCGGACGTCGACGCGGACGCGCTCGCTGCGGAGGTGACCCAGAGGCTCGCCTGGTGCGAGAACCGGATCGAGCTGCCAGCCGGGCGGTACGAGACGATCCTTCCGCCGAGCGCGGTCGCCGATCTCATGATCCTCACGTACTGGACCGCGAGCGGCCGCGATGCCGAGCAAGGGCGGACGGTGTTCGCCGGGACGCAGCCTGGGACCACGAGGATCGGCGAGACGCTGTCGTCACTGCCCATGACGCTGTCGAGTGGTCCCGGCGCGCTGCCCGCGCCTCGGTTCGCCATCGTCGAGGCATCGCTCCCCGGGATGACGTCCGTGTACGACAACGGCGCTGAGGCCGAGACGATCGACTGGCTGCGCGACGGAGTGCTCACCCGCCTCCCGTACACCCGTGCCGCAGCGAGCGACTCAGGGCAGGAGTTCGCGTTCCCGAGTGACAACCTCACGTTGGACGCCGGTTCGAGCGTCACCCTCGAGGAGATGATCCGCTCGACGACCCGCGGTCTGCTGCTGACCTGTCTCTGGTACATCCGCGAGGTGGACATCGCCTCGCTGCTCGTGACTGGCCTGACCCGTGACGGCGTCTACCTCATCGAGAACGGCGAGATCGTCGGAATGGTGAATAACTTCCGTTTCAACGAATCGCCGGTCGACCTCTTGCGTCGCGCGGTGCAGGCATCCGTCGCCGAGCAGACATTGTGCCGAGAATGGAACGACTGGTTCACGAACACGTCGATGCCGTCACTCCGAGTACCGGATTTCAATATGTCCACCGTCTCGAAGGCGTACTGACCGGCAAATGTACTAGCCGGTGAAGTCCTCGACCCAGTAGTACGTGCCGTTCGCGGCCTGCGCGACACCCACGGAGATGATCTTGAAGTTGGCGTTGAGAATGTTCGCCTTGTGCCCAGGAGAGTTCATCCATCCTGACGTGACTGCCGACACGCTGGTGTAACCGGCCGCGATGTTCTCGCCCGCCGTCGTCGTGCCGCCGCATGAGGAGAGAACGGTCATCATGCTGTTGTGGGTCAGGCTGCCCGCGGACGCCATATGGACCGCCCAGGCTGCCGGCACGCTGCACGACCTGTACGCCAACGGGCTGAGCCCCGCGGCTACCCGCTGCGCGTTGGTGGCAGAGGCCACCGCCGATGCGAGATCCTGGCGAGACGTCACGGAGCCCGACGTGGCGGACGGCGCCACTGCTGCGGGCGCCTGAGGAGTGGAGACGGTCGAGGTCTTGTTCGTGGTGTTCGCCGCGGTGTTCGCGACCGACTTGGACGTCACCTTCGTCGTCGTGGACTTCGTCGTCTGCGTGGTCGTGGACTTCGTCGTCTGCGTGGTCGTGGTGGTCACCGGCGTCGCCGACACGGGGGCCGCCGGATCACGGGTCAAGGTGTCCACAGACGGAGTCTTCTGAACGGGGATCACCGGGCTGGACGCGCCCTTTCCTGGCAGACCGGGATCGTTGACCACGGTCTGCTTCTGCGACGTCACCCAGTCAGCCTGGGGCGTGCTCCGAGTGGCCGTCACAGGTGCGGTGCCGCCGTCCACGGAGTGCGCCACGCCTGCGGGCAACGCCGCGGATGCGACCATGACGGCCGCGGCCGCGAAACGGCGGACAAGCCGAGTGGTCCTCATACGAGTTCAATCCCCTGGATCGACTGAGCCTCATTGGCTCTTTCGTCGAACCCTAAAGCGATCTCGAATGATGGCCGACATTCATGAGGCGTCTCTCACTTTGAGTTCACTCAAGGTTTGCCAAGCACAATTCTTCCTTCCGTGGGGAATTGTGAGAAGCCTCTCATCCAATATGGAAAAGGCTCAATCACTGCGAGGAATTCCATCCCGCTGGGGTCACTCCTCGGTGACGTCCACCACGCCTCGGCGCATACCGACCACTGCCTCGCGGCAGGTCGTACGCAGCTTCCCGGATCCCGCAGCGTCGGCAACCTGCCCCGCCACGTCGATGACTTGGCGCACCCATCGGACCACGTCGCCGGCCGGCAGGCCCGACAGCGTGAGGACATCCGCCAGTTCGGCACCGCTCGCCCAGGCGTGTGCGGCCTCGGCGAACCCGATGTCGGGCTCCGGTCCCCGCTCGACGCGATGGTCGCGCTCGACCAGTCCGACGTCCCTCCACAATGCGCGCAGCCTGACCTGTGCAGCCTCGCTGCGTCGATCAGGCATCCTCACGGGCCGCCTGCCGTCCATGGGACGCGCCCGATAGACGAGGCTGGACAGTACGGCCGCGAGCTGCGGAGCAGCCAGACCGTCGAAGACCCCGTCGACGACGCACTGGGCGGTGACGAGGTCCAGCTCACCGTAGATGCGTTTGAGCACGCGGCCGGGGTCCGTGACCGCGGCTCCCTGCTCGTCGAGGTAGCCCAACGACGACAGCACTCCGCAGACCTTGTCGAAGGCCGTCGCAATGGTGTTGGACCGTTCCTGGGATCGCTCACGGGCCAGTAGGGCCTCCCGCTCCAGTCGCATCGCCTGCTCGGTCAGTCGCGCGTGGTCCTCGCGGTCGGGGCACCGATGGCACGGGTGCGCCCGGATCGCCGACCGTACGACATCGACCTCGGCCATCACCTCGTCGTCGGCACGGGCTCTGCGACGCGGATCCGGGAGGTCGACCTCACCGAGGCGGGTGAGGAACGCGGCCGCGAGGTTCCGGCGTGCCGCTGCGCTCTTCGCGTCGAAGTGCTTGGGAACGCGGACCCTCCCCGCGACCACGGGCGGGGTCGGGAAGTCAATGACGGACAGCGATTTGAGCTGTCGGTTCTCGGTCATCACCAGCGGCGTGGGGCCTTCGGCACCAGCGACCTTGGGATCGACCACGGCGGCCCACCCGCGATGCCGTCCAGCAGGCACGGAGATGATGTCTCCCGGCCGCAAGGACTGGAGCACGGTGAGAGCTTCCGCATGACCGTCCGCCCTCCGGGCGCGCGCGGCCTCGGCTTCCAGGGATCGAACGGTCTCGCGGAGCCGTGCGTACTCGACCACGTCGCCCAGCTCGCAGTCCGCCTCCTCCAGCAGCCTCGCGACCTCGGCCTCTGTCCGCCGGATCGACCGCGAGGCAGAGACCACTCCCCTGTCCGACTGGAACTG
>DAIPZP010000037.1:0-2616 GCA_036782155.1 Propionibacteriaceae bacterium | reverse complement strand
GTGTGCTCGGCGGCGATGTCGAACAGCCGCCGACGGTTGGCAGCCGTGGTCAGCCTCACCCCGTCCGCCATGAGCTGCGAGACGGCGCTGTCGCACCCCTGCCGACTGAAGACGAACACGATGGCCGGCAAGAGCCCGTCACTGTCGAGCGCGGTGACCATCTGTGACCGTCGTGGTACCAGCGAGCGTCCACCCTCGGACCAGCGGGCGTTGGCCGCTCCCCCGTACGCCCCCGAGCCGTAGCGCGTCTTCGTCTGTCCCCGCCCTGACCGCCCTCGTGGCCGGCGGGCATCGTCACGCAGCCGCGCGTCCTGCTGGGCCAGCTTCACCAGCTCCGGGTTCACGTCCGCGCGACCAGCGGGCAGCTCTCTAGCCGTAGGCGCCTCGTGCGCGAACAGGTCGAGGAGCCTCGTCCCGGCCAGCACGTGCTGGAACAGCGGTACGGGACGCCGCTCGCTCACGACGACATCAACCGCGCCACGTACCTCGCGCAGCCAGTCCCCGAACTCCTCGGCGTTGCTCACGGTGGCCGACAGCGCCACCACCTGGACCGACTCGGCCAGACCGAGGATGACCTCTTCCCACACCGGACCTCGGAACCTGTCGGCCAGGTAGTGGACCTCGTCCATGACCACGAACGCGAGGTTGTCCAGGGTCATCGAGGAGGCATAGATCATGTTCCGCAGGACCTCGGTGGTCATGACGACGACATCGGCCTCTGAGTTGACGCTGACATCACCGGTGAGCAGCCCGATCCGATCGCCACCGTAGGCAGTGACGAGGTCGCGGTACTTCTGGTTCGACAGCGCCTTGATCGGCGTCGTGTAGAAGCACTTCCGGCCACGGGCGAGAGCGAGGTGGACCGCGAACTCCCCCACGACGGTCTTTCCCGCCCCGGTCGGTGCGGCGACGAGAACTCCGGAACCAGCTTCGACGGCCGTGCAGGCCTCACGCTGGTAGTCGTCCAGAGCGAACGAGTACCGCGCAGCGAACGCGTCGAGTTGTGTGGATCCAGGCATCGCTCGCCAGGCTACGCCACGTCTGGTCGCGTCGCCCGGCGACTCACGACCTGGTCGTCACCGCGCGCGGCACGTACACGGTGAGCGCTTGCGGTACGGCCTCGAGCAGAAGCGGCACCGGCCCCAGCGCCTCGCCGTCAGCCATTCCGTACAGCTCGTCGCCGTCGATCGTGACGTGGCTCGCGCGCAGGCGCTCGACCGCCGGGTCGGACACGAACTTGCCAGAGAACATCTTGGGGAGGAGTCGGAGCAACGTCATGCGGCTCACGGGATGGATGATCGTCACGTCGAGCAGCCCGTCGGTGAGCGAGTAGTCGGGAGCGATGCGCATTCCGCCGCCGAAGAGTCCCGCGTTCGCGACGGCGATCAGCATGGCCGTCTGCTTGCGCGGCACACCGTCCATCGTGATCCGGTAGCGCAACGGCTCGAACGTGGCGAGCTCGGCGAGCGCGCTGTACGTGTAGCCGAGCGAGCCCATGGTGTGCGTCATCGCGTTCGTACGGCGGTTGACCCTCGCGTCGTAACCCGTCGAGACGACCGAGCCCACGTACCGCTGGGTCGACCCGTCGGCCAGCTCTCCCGAAACCCGGGTGAGGTCGATGGCCTGGGTGACGCCCTCGGCGATGACACGCGCGGCGGCCACGGCGGACTGGGGCACGCCGACGCCGCGACAGAAGTCGTTCCCCGTACCTGCAGGGATGACGCCGAGCGGCACACCGCTGGCGGCGGCGGCATTCAGACCGAGGTGCATCATCCCGTCGCCGCCCATGACGATGAGGCAGTCGTGACGCCCGTCGATGGGAGTCGCCCGCGCGCCCTCGACCGCAGTGATGCAACGCAGCCTGGCCTCCTCGTACGAGGTCGCTCGAACCACCTGCAGGCGGGCGCTCGGCACGCCGTTGAGGAGCTCCTGGACGACGTTGGGCAGCACCCGGAGCGCTCTCCCCCGGCCGGCCGTCGGGTTGACGACCAGAGTCAGCGTCGGCGACAGCATCAGTCGTCGATGGACACGAGCACGGCGCCGGAGGCGGCGAGCTTCTTAGCCTTGGCCCTGTCGTTGCGGCGGCAGATGAGCTCAGCCGCCACGTACATGATCGCCATTGGCAGCGCCAGCGCTGTCATGGAGAACGGGTCGGTGGACGGCGTGGCCACCGCCCCGAAGACGAAGCAGCCGAAGATCGCGAACGTACGAGCCTTGGCCAGCTGCGCACCCGTCACGACCCCCGCCAGGTTGAGCATCACGAGGATCACCGGCAGGAGGAAGGACACGCCGAAGAGGAGAACGAGAAGAAGTTCCAGCTGAAGGAACGAGTTGAGATCCAGCTGGTTGATGATGCCGAGCCCGTCAGGCGTGAACTGCAGCATGACGCTGATGCCCTTGGGCAGGACGAAGTAGCCGACGGCGCAGCCCGCGAGGAACAGCGGGATCGCGGACACGAGGAAGTTGCGCGCGTAGCGCTTCTCCTTGTCGAGGAGCGCCGGCACGATGAACTTCCACAGCTGGTACAGCCAGATCGGGCAGGCCAGCATCAGACCAGCCACGAGGGACACCTTCAGCGCCAGCATGAAGGGCCCGGAGACCTCACGGTTGACGACC
>DAIPZP010000036.1:5355-10808 GCA_036782155.1 Propionibacteriaceae bacterium | reverse complement strand
GAGAAGCCAATTTCGTCCCGGGAAGCACTGTTCCGGGTCGGGTCGGCGGCCCTTGCCTGTTTCGGGATCGGGGCCGTTCACCTGGTCACAGGGTTCGGGCTGCAGTGCCCCTTCCGTGCGGTGACCGGTTGGCTATGTCCCTTCTGCGGCGGGACGCATCTGGCGGAGGCGCTGATCCGCGGGGACGTGGCCGGAGCATGGTCAGCCAACCCGCTGGCGCTCGTCGTGGGCGTATTCATGGGGATCCGTGCCCTTGGCTGGGCTTTCGAGCTCGTACGCAACCTCCAGGGCCCCTCGCGTCGCTGGCTGCCGGCCTCCTGGAGCAGGCACTGGTTCGGAGCCTTCGTCGTGGTTTCCGTCGTGTATGTCCTCGTCAGGAACCTGTGCCCTCTCGCCTGACCGCCCGACACGCTGCGACACCGGCGTAGGCATTGACTTGTGGGCGATCCCGAGGCAAGATCACTACATCTAGTGGTTACAGATATGTAGTTATCCCAGGGGTAGAGGTAGTCATCCACAGGATGTGCGCACCTCGTCCACAACCGCATCCACAGCGAGGGAGGAGACAGGCCATGTTCTGCCCGTACTGCAAGCACACGGACTCGCGGGTCCTCGACTCCCGCGTTTCCGAGGACGGGGCCAGCATCCGGCGCCGGAGGCAGTGTCCGTCCTGCGAGCGGCGGTTCACCACCGTCGAGCAAACGCAGCTCGTCGTCGTCAAGCGTTCCGGTGTCGTCGAGCCCTTCGCTCGCGACAAGGTCATCGCTGGCGTCCGGAAGGCCTGCAAGGGCCGACCAGTCAGCGAGGATGATCTTGCCCGGCTCGGCCAGCAGGTCGAGGACTCGTTGAGGGCATGCGGCCAGGCAGAGATCAACGCCGAGGACGTCGGGCTCGCGATCCTGCAGCCGCTGCGGCGACTCGACGCCGTCGCGTACCTCCGGTTCGCCTCGGTCTACCGCCATTACGACACGGTCGACGACTTCGAACACGCCATCGCGGAGCTCCGCGGAGGGCTGCAGACCGTCTGATCAAACTGTCAGAGGCAAGAGCAAGACTCACCCTACGAACACATTTTTGGGCCAGCACGGCCAGTCAGAGAGGCGATCATGACCGAGACGACCACCAAGTCGAGGGCTCGCAACAAGGGCAACGGACTCACCATCGAGCGGGTCTACACGACGCCCGGGGTGCACCCGTACGACGAGGTCACCTGGGAGCGCCGCGATGTGGTGCAGACGAACTGGAAGACCGGTGAGACGGTCTTCGAGCAGCGCGGCGTGGAGTTCCCGTCGACCTGGAGCGTCAACGCATCGACGATCGTCACGACGAAGTACTTCCGCGGCGCGCTCGGCACCGAGCAGCGCGAGACGAGCCTTCGCCAGCTCATCGACCGCGTCGTGAACAAGTACCGCAGCGCTGGCGAGGAGAGCGGCTACTTTGCTGCGCCCGCCGACGCCGAGATCTTCGAGCACGAACTCGCGTACATGCTTCTCAACCAGGTGTTCTCGTTCAACTCGCCCGTGTGGTTCAACGTCGGAACCGCGAGCCCGCAGCAAGTGAGCGCCTGCTTCATCCTCTCGGTCGACGACTCGATCGACTCGATCCTGAACTGGTACCGCGAGGAGGGCTTCATCTTCAAGGGTGGATCCGGCGCGGGTCTCAACCTGTCGCGGATCCGGTCCAGCAAGGAGCTGCTGTCGAGCGGCGGTACGGCCTCCGGCCCGGTGTCGTTCATGCGTGGCGCGGACGCGTCGGCCGGCACGATCAAGTCCGGTGGCGCGACGCGTCGTGCCGCGAAGATGGTCGTGCTCGACATCGACCACCCCGACATCGAGGAGTTCGTCCAGACGAAGGCGCGCGAGGAGGACAAGATCCGCGCCCTGCGTGACGCGGGCTTCGACATGGATCTGGGCGGCGCTGACATCGCCAGCGTCCAGTACCAGAACGCCAACAACTCCGTCCGGGTGTCCGACGAGTTCATGCGGGCGGTCGAGGAGGGCGACACGTTCGGACTGCGGGCCCGGATGGACGGTCGCGTCATGGAGACGGTCGACGCCCGCGACCTCTTCCACAAGGTCGCTCAGGCGGCGTGGTTGTGCGCCGATCCGGGTATCCAGTACGACGACACGATCAACGACTGGCACACGAACCCGGAGTCGGGCCGGATCACGGCGTCGAACCCGTGCTCGGAGTACATGAGCCTCGACAACAGCTCGTGCAACCTTGCGTCGCTGAACCTCATGAAGTTCCTCCGCGACGACGACACGTTCGACACCGAGAAGTTCGTCAAGGTCGTCGAGCTGGTCATCACGGCCATGGACATCTCGATCACGTTCGCCGACTTCCCGACCGAGAAGATCACCCAGACGACGAAGGACTTCCGTCAGCTGGGCATCGGCTACGCGAACCTCGGTGCGCTGCTCATGGCGATCGGTCTGGGGTACGACTCCGAGGCTGGCCGCGCGCTGGCTGCATCCATCACGTCGCTCATGACAGGTGCCGCCTACCGTCGGTCGGCCGAGCTGGCCGATGTCGTCGGCACGTACAACGGCTACGCGCGGAACGCTGACGCCCACCAGCGCGTGATGCGCAAGCACCAAGCGGCCAACGACGAGCTCCGCACCACGAGCACCGGCATCGATGTGCCGATCCACAAGGTCGCGACCCGCGAGTGGAGCAAGGTCGTCACCCTCGGCGCCAAGAACGGCTTCCGTAACGCTCAGGCGTCGCTGCTCGCCCCGACTGGAACCATCGGCTTCATGATGGACTGCGACACCACCGGCATCGAGCCCGACTTCTCGCTGGTCAAGTTCAAGAAGCTCGTCGGCGGCGGGTCCATGCAGATCGTCAACAACACGGTGCGCCGTGCGCTGAAGAACCTCGGCTACACCGAGGAGACCGCGGAAGCGGTCGTCGAGTTCATCGCCGAGCACGGCCACGTCGTGGGCGCGCCCGGGCTCAAGGCGACTGACTACCCGGTCTTCGACTGCGCGATGGGTGAGCGGGCCATCAGGCCGATGGGCCACGTCCGGATGATGTCGGCCGTGCAGCCGTTCCTGTCGGGCGCGATCTCGAAGACAGTCAACCTTCCTGAGTCGGCGACCGTCGAGGAGATCGAGGAGGTATACCTCCAGGGCTGGAAGCTCGGCCTGAAGGCGCTGGCGGTCTACCGCGACAACTGCAAGGTCGGTCAGCCGCTGTCCGACGGCAAGAAGAAGGCCGAGCCGGTCGCGGTGGCTGCGCCGGCTCCCGAGGTGCGGATCGAGTACAAGCCGCGCCGGAAGCGGCTCCCGAAGTCGCGCCGCAGCCAGACCACGTCGTTCTCCGTCGGAGGCGCCGAGGGCTACATGACGGCGTCGGTCTACGACGACGGCCGCCTCGGTGAGGTCTTCCTCAAGCTCGGCAAGCAGGGTTCGACGCTCGCCGGCGTCATGGATGCGTTCTCCATCGCGATCTCGATCGCGCTGCAGTACGGGGTGCCGCTGGAGACGTTCGTGCAGAAGTTGACGAACCTCAAGTTCGAGCCGGCCGGCATGACCGACGACTCGGACGTCAGGATCGCGCAGTCGGTCATGGACTACATCTTCCGTCGGTTGGCGCTCGACTACCTGCCGTACGAGGAGCGGACCGAGCTGGGCATCTACACGGCATCGGAGCGTGCACGGTACGTGGCGACCGGTTCGTACATGTCGGAGGAGGACGAGGCGCAGCTGCTGGAGTCGGAGACCCTCCGCAACGACGACGGCGACAACGTCCGCATCAATGGGGACGGCCCAAGGCAGCCGGCCCTGGTCGAGGCGGCGCCGCACACGAGCGCCGAGATGATGGAGCTGACGTTCGGGCACGCTGTTGACGCCCCGCTCTGTCTCACCTGCGGCACGAAGATGCGACCCTCGGGTAGCTGCTACGTCTGCGAGGGCTGCGGCTCGACGTCCGGCTGCAGCTGATCGATCGACGGAACACACCGGGGCCCTTCCTCTCGAGGAGGGGCCCCGTTCCCTATCAATAAGTGGGTGGTTCGACCTCGACGCCGAGGACGCCGCCGAGGTTGGTCGTGGCCGCTGGCCAGATGCCAACAACGGCAACGAACTATGAGCTTCTGGTCAACACCACTACGTTCTAGTGGTGATCCTGCGCCCGCTCATCGCCCGCACCTTCTGGGCGTTCTCCCGCTACAGGCTGCGGTCAGAGCCTCTGCCGATCGAGGGGTCTGCGGTGCTGCTCGGGGCTCCGCACACCTCCAACTGGGACTTCGTCTTCATGCTGGCGATCTGCTGGCGACACGGGTTCTCGCCGACGTGGCTCGGCAAGCACACGCTCTTCAAGGCACCCTTCGGCCCGATCATGCGCGCTCTCGGCGGCATCCCGGTGGACCGCGCACATCCCGGCAGGCTCGTCGAGGACGTGGTCTCCCGCGTGCGAGTCGGGAAGCACTTCCTGGTGGTGACACCTGAGGGCACCCGGGCGCGGGGGAAACTGTGGAAGTCGGGCTTCTACCGGATCGCCAGGGATGCGGGACTGCCCGTCGTCCTCGGGTACGTGGACTCGGCGACCCACACCGCCGGGCTGGGCCGGACGATCTCGTTGACCGGTGACGTCGGCGCGGACATGGACGTGATCCGGGAGTTCTACGCCGACAAGCGCGGCATCCGGCCGGATGGCTTCACGCCGCCGCTGCTGCGTGAGGAGAAGGCCAGACCGGCCCTGGGTGGGTAGCCTTCGATCATGACGCTCGACGACGCCTGCGGGTGGTTCGACCTCGAGGCTGAGGACACCGCCGAGGTGGTCGTTGCCGCTGCTCAGATCGCGGCGGACGTGGGACTGTCCTCGAGGGTGGCAGATGTCGTCCGGCAGCTGTCCGAGCACTTCGAGGAGCTGAAGCCGTGGAAGCTCCTCGACCTCCCGGCGCTGTTCGACCCGGTCACCGAGCCGAACGCACCACCCGCTCTGCGTTGGCTGTACGTGGTCGCCTTCGCCGAGTTCCTTCCCACGACACTGGAAGCCCACGCGCGGCGAGGCGTCCCCGAGGCGATGTCACGCGCGACGCTCGCCGATGTCGGACGGCACGTACGGATCGCCCGCCGCCTGTACGGGGTGCGCGCCTGCATCGAGCAGAACTGGCTGCAGGCGCACCTGCGGGGCCTCTTGTACGACCTGGGCCGCCTCCAGTTCAACCTTGCCCGGCTGGAGCTCGACCCGTCAGACCTCGACGACGCGGCGATCGACGCCACACCGGGCACCGTGGTCGTCGAGACGCACATCCCGGAGTCCGGCCCTCTTGATCCTGACGCTGTCGACGCGTCGTTCTCCCGCGTCCAGGGCTTCTTCGCCCGGTGCTACCCCGAGCTCGGCACGATCCGGTACGCGACGTGCGACTCCTGGCTGCTCGATCCACAGCTGGCCGACATCGTCCCAGACTCGAACATCGCTCGATTCGGTGCGCGCTACCGCCT
>DAIPZP010000036.1:0-5255 GCA_036782155.1 Propionibacteriaceae bacterium | reverse complement strand
CGCACGGTCCTTCCCCTGGCGCTGGCCTGCGCCCTCCTGGGTGGATGCTCGAGCTTGAGCAGCTCCACGTCCCAGGCCGACACGGCTGGCGGCAACGCCCGCGTCCCCGATGCCGGTGCGCTGCCCGCCCAGACGACAGAGACCCAGACGAAGACCGACAGCACCCTGCCGCAGACCCCGGTGGTCGACACCCAGCAGATCACCCGTTCGGCCACCATGACCGTGGTGGTCAGCGACGAGTCGGCTGCCGCCACGAGGCTTCGAGCCATCGCGACGGCCCACGGTGGCGTCGTCACCACGGAGAACGTCGTGAGCGGCGGCGAGAAGTCGTACTACGCCACGTCGACGATCGTCCTCAGCGTTCCGGCTGACGAGCTCGATGGCGCGCTGACGGACATCGCGGCTGTAGGAGAGGTCACGCTCCGCACCATCCAGAGCACCGACGTGACCGCGAAGGTCGCGGATGTCGGCTCCCGCATCACGACGATGCGCGCGTCGATCGCCCGGATGCAGGAGCTCCTCACGCGGGCCGGCTCGGTGACCGAGATCGCCCAGGTCGAGACCGAGCTCACGAACCGCGAGGCTGATCTGGAGTCGCTGCTCGCCCAGCAGAAGGTCCTCGCTCAGCGGGTCGCTCAGAGCCCCATCACCGTGACCTTGACCCGTGTGGCCGTCGTCGAGCCCAACCCGGTCCCAGAGACGGGCTTCATCGCCGGGCTGAAGGCCGGTTGGCACGCCCTGAAGGTGTTCGGGGTGGCCCTGCTGACCGTGGTCGGTGCCCTGCTGCCGTTCCTCGCGGTGCTCGCTCTCATCGGGGCGCCCGTGGTGTGGCTGGTGCGCCGTCGCGGGGGAGCGCGGCCCAAGGTCTCGGCCGAGTCGGACCGTCCTTCGGGCGGGGACTCGCCCACGCTCTGACCACGCGTACGACTGACGCCGGTCCCCTCACAGGGCCGGCGTCAGTCGTTGCCCGGGTCAGACTCCGGCATGGTGCCCCACAAGCCGTCGCTAGGGTGGTCGGCATGGGTGCCCGGACGTACGGTGTCGTCGGTGGCGCCGTCGTGGTCGTCCTCACCTTGGGACTGGGCACGAGAACCGGCATCGGCACCCCGGGCACCATCGACCCCCACGGACCCTTGCTCGACCTTCCGAGCTCCAACGCGACGCAGCTCCCTCAGATGACGCTCAACCCGTCTTCGGCGGCGCTGCCGCAGCCAGGGCGGGCTTTTCCGCAGTGGGTGTTCAGCGCCCTCACCGTCCTGGCGGCCGGTCTGCTCCTCGTCCTTGCCGGCTGGTTCATCTGGCGTGTGGCGCAGCAGCTGCAGCGTGGCCGCCGCATCGCAGCCGCCGCTGCCAGCACGGCGGGTACGGAGATCGACGAGATCCCGATGTCGTCGTTCGCCGAGACCGTGGAGGAGTCCCTGGACGACCTCAGGGGTGGGCTGGACACCGACGACGTGATCCTCGAATGCTGGCGTCGGCTCGAGTCGCTGGGAGAGCACGCGGGAGCGCCACGACGCGACAGCGACACCTCGACCGAGTACGTCGAACGTCTCCTCGCCGGCGTGCCGAAGGCGGCCTCGGATCTTGACGTCCTGGCCCGCCTGTACTCCTCGGCCATGTTCTCGGGCCTCTCCTCCGATCCGGGCGCCCGTGCGACGGCGATCGAGTGCCTCGAGCACCTCTCCGCCGCCTTGAGCGAGGGGGCGAGCAGTGGCTCGTGATCGGCGCCTGACGGTCTCGGGCCGCCTGGTCACCTCCGCAGCAGGCCGTCTCCTCGTCTCGTACGGGATCGCGGGGACGGTGCTCACCGTCGTGGCCGTCGTCGTCGGTGGCGTGCTCGGTGTGAGCTTCAACCCTGTCGTCCTGATCCTTCTGACGCTGAGCGCGGCCGTCGTGATCTGGCTCGTCGTCGTCATCGAGGACTGGGCGCCGCCGCTTGGGTGGGAGGATGTCCGGTTCCCGTCGGCCAGCCTCCACGTGGGCTCGGACAGCCGCACTCGGCGGCTGGCCTCGCTCATCTCGTCCTCCGACGAGGTGCACCAGATGAGCCACCGGGCGCTGCGCGACCTGCTCGGAGAGATCACCGCGTCGCGGCTCGTCCGGCTGCACGGCGCCGACCCGGCCGACCCGTACGCGTCGCCAGTCCTCAGCCGCCCCCTGCGGACGTACCTCACACGACCCACCAACGTGGTCCCGCCGCTCAGCCGACGGGTTCTGCATTCCTACCTTGAGGAGATCAGCCGACTATGACTGAACCGTCGCTCACGCTCGCCGAGGCGTCCGGCCTCGCCGCCGCAGTCCTCGATCAGGTCGAGCGGGCTGTCATCGGCAAGCGCGATGCGCTGCGTCTCGTCCTGGCGGGCGTGCTGGCGGGAGGTCACGTGCTCATCGAGGACCTGCCTGGTCTGGGGAAGACCGTCGCCGCGCACAGCCTGGCGACTGCCCTGGGCCTTGCGTACACGCGTGCTCAGTTCACGCCCGACCTGTTGCCCAGCGACCTCACGGGCGGCTACATCTACGACCAGCGCGCCAGCGAGTTCGTCTTCCGGCCGGGCCCGGTGTTCACCGGCCTCCTGCTCGCCGACGAGATCAACCGCACCCCGCCCAAGACTCAGTCGGCACTCCTGGAAGCGATGCAGGAGCATCGAGTGTCCGTCGAAGGGCACACGTTCGACCTGCCACGGCCGTTCCATGTGCTCGCCACGGCGAACCCGATCGAGCACGAAGGCACGTACCCGCTCCCCGAGGCCCAGCTCGACAGGTTCTTGATGCGGCTCTCCTTCGGGTATCCGTCCGCGACCGACGAGGTCGACGTGCTCGCGCGGCGCATCGAGCGGCGGAAGGAGGAGGCCACCATCGACGCGGTGCTGGACCCTGAGCGGCTGTTGGCCGTCCAGGACGCCGTCGAGGACATCTACATCGCGCCATCTGTCCTGCGTTACGTCGTACGGCTCGTCTCCGCCACCCGCGTCGATCAGTCCGTACTCGTGGGGGCATCCCCTCGCGGGTCGTTGGCGCTGGTCGCCTGCTCCCGCGCCGTGGCACTGCTAGACGGCCGAAGCTTCGTGGCGCCGGAGGACATCAAGGCCGTGGCGCACGGCGCGCTCGACCACCGGATCACCTTGCGTCCCGAGCTGTGGCTCAGCGACGCCACCGCGGCAGCCGTCGTCGAGACGGCCCTCAACGAGACTCCCGTCCCTGATGCGAGCGACGTGGCGCCGCGGTGACCGAGCTCCCGATTCGCCCGACGCCGGCGCTCGTACGGTCCCTGCTGCTGGGGACCCTGCTCGCTCTGGGTGGCATCGTCTTTGGTCAGCCCGCGGCGGCGGTGCTGGCCATGCCGTTCGTCGTCCACGTCGCTTGGGCGTTGCTGACCCGTGCCCGTACCGACGTGGTCCGAGTACGCACACGGCCGCGGCTCGTCGCCGTTCACGAGGACGACTCGGTGCCCGTCCGGATCGTGGCGGATCGGCCGGGATGGTGGCTCGCAGTGTCGTGGCCGCTGCGATTCGGGCTGAGGCTCGCTCCGAGGGCGGGGGCCGTCATCGACACCGCCGATGCCAAGGTCGTGGTGGAGCCGCACACGTGGGGCCGCTACCTCGTCGGGCCGCCCGAGGTCGCCGTGATGGACGCGTCAGGGTCGTGGCGAGCCGCGAGCGAGGGCACCCCGGCGTACGTCGTGGTTCGGCCGGCGGCAGCCAGCCTCGTCGGTTCCAGCGGCGTCACCCGTCCGATCGGTATGGCCGGCAGCCATTCGTCGGCGACGCCGGGGGAGGGGAGCCAGCTCGCCGAGCTGCGCGAGTTCCGCCTCGGAGACCGCCTCAAGAGGATCAACTGGCGGGTGACCTCGCGTACCGGCCGGCTCCACGTCGCGACGATGCTCACCGAGAGAGACACCGACGTCCTCCTGGTCATGGACACCCTGCACGACGTGCCCGGGCTCACCGCGACCGATGCGACCTCACTTGACCTGGCGGTACGAGCGGTAGCCGCGCTCTCGCGCCACTACCTCGGCTACGGCGACCGGGTCGCAGTGCACGACATCGGGCGTCGGATGCGCCACGTCCGGGCGGGGAGCGGCCCTCGGCAGCTGCTCGTCACCATCGACGCCCTGTCGAGGATCGACCGTGGCACGAACCCCGCCTACCGGGGCCGCCCCATCCGCGGGGTCACTCCCGGCACGCTCGTCTTCTTCTGCTCACCGCTGATCGACGAGGCGTCGACGACAGAGGTCGGACGGCTTCGCCAGCTGGGGTGCGAGGTCGTGGCCGTAGACACCCTGCCGGCAGACATCGGGACCTCGCGGTGGTTGCATCGTCGGCGTCGCAGGGACCGGAGCTGGCTCGACGAGGCCTGGGTGGTTCGCCGTCTCGAGCGGGAGGAGACGTTCGCGCGGCTCCGACAGGCGGGCGTCCCCGTCGTCGCCTGGCGGGGGACAGGCTCCTTGGCGGGCGTCCTCGCCACGATGGAGCGGAGCAGGCGCGCACCTCGTCTGGCGAGGAGGCGCTGATGGCCGAGTATGTTGCCGGGCTGATCGATCAGCTCCGTACCGTCAGCCTTCACCAGTGGCTCACCAAGCTCGTGGTCGCGCTGGCTGGGGCCGCGCTCGTCGCGGTCTGCGCTCTGGCGACGGGATCGGTGCTCGCCGGTGGCACGCCCACGGTCGCCGGGCTGCTTCTCGCGTGCGTCCTGATCTGGCCGGAGTCGATCGCCTCCATCGCCTTCCTCGGGGTCTGCTCGGTGTGGTGGCTGCTCGCGTGGCACGGGTCGATCTGGGCGACGGTGCCCGTGGCGGCGCTGATCGGGCTGGTGCATCTTCTCGCCGCGTTGGCTGTTGGGCCCCCTCACGCGGTCGTGCGGCTCGCCGTGGTGCGGTTCTTAGGATCGCGCATCGGTGGGTACGTGCTGGCCACCGCTGCCGTGGCAAGCGTCGTCGTCGCCCTGAGCGCGGCGCCGACGTCCCGGTACGTAGCCTGGGCCGCTGTGGTGGCGACCTGCGTCGCGACGCTCGTCGCCACGCTCGTGGCCGGGAGCATCGACGAGGCGGGCCACGTGCCCGACCAGCCCCCAGATGACGAGCCGTTCGTCCCCGAAGACCTCGCCTGATTCCGGCGTCAGCCGCGAAGCTCGAGCCGCCGGGAGCGAAGCCGTTCGACGATTCCCGGGTCGGAGGCCGCGGCCGCGACGGTCCAGGTCATCGCGACGGCGGCCTGTGCCCTGACGTCGTACGCCTCATCGCTGCCGGCCGCTGCGGC
>DAIPZP010000035.1:0-10873 GCA_036782155.1 Propionibacteriaceae bacterium | reverse complement strand
AGAAGCCCCAGGCCCACGAGCCGGCGCCGTCCTCCACTGCCCGTGTCCGGGACCTCCCCCGCTGGGTATCCCAGGGATCGCTAGCGTTGACGCTGCTCGCAGTGCTGGCCCTCTACACGTACGACCTGGCGGCTTCCGGGTACGCCAACTCGTTCTACTCCGCCGCCGTACAGGCCGGCTCGGTCTCCTGGAAGGCCTTCTTCTACGGCTCCCTCGACTCGGCCAACTCGATCACCGTCGACAAGACGCCCGGCTCGTTGTGGCTGATGGCGCTGTCGGTACGGATCTTCGGACTCTCCTCGTGGAGCATCCTGCTCCCCCAGGCGCTGCTCGGGGTCGCGTCGGCCGCGGTGCTGTACGCGTCCGTGCGCCGGGCACTGTCGGGTCGTCTCTCGGAGACCTGGCACGTCACGCCGACCCGCGCTCACGTGGCCGGCCTCGTGGGGGCGCTCATCATGGCGCTCACCCCGGCGGCCACGCTGATGTTCCGGTTCAACAACCCCGACGCGCTGATGGTCTTCTGCTACGTCGCGGCTGGGTACTTCACGGTCCGCGCAACCGAGGCCGCATCCCGGAAGTGGCTGGCACTGGCGGGCGTCGCCATCGGCATCGGCTTCCTGGCGAAGATGCTCCAGGCGTTCGTGCTCCTGCCGTCGCTGGTCATCGCGTACGCGATCGCGGCCCCCGCCTCGTGGCGCAAGAAGATCGTCGACCTCGTCGTGGCGTTCGCCGCGATGGTCGTGAGCTTCGGTCCCTACATCGCGATCGTGGAGCTCGTGCCCGCCTCGTGGCGCCCGTACATCGGCGGCTCCCAGAACAACTCGCTCCTCGAGCTGACGTTCGGCTACAACGGCCTCGGCCGCCTCAGCGGCAACGAGACCGGCTCGGTCGGTGGTGCAGCCACCTCCACCGGTCAGTGGGGCTCGACCGGCCTGTTGCGGATGTTCACCTCGGAGTCCGGCGAGATGGTGTCGTTCCTCATCCCCGGCGCCCTGATCCTCGCGGGCGTCGCGTTCGCGGTGATCGGCCGCAAGGCGTACGCCAACTCGCTGCGCCGCGGCGAGACCACCGGCGAGACGCTGGCCGTCGGAGCGCTCGCGCTGTACGGAAGCTGGCTGGTCATCAACGGCCTCGTGTTCAGCTTCATGGCCGGCATCTACCACGACTACTACACCGTCGCGCTCGCTCCGGCGATCGCCGGCACCGTCGCGGTCGGCGGCACGATCCTGTGGGCCAAGCGCTCGTCGCTCGTGGCCCGGATCGGTCTCGCGGTTGCGGCGCTCGCTACGGCCGTCTGGACAGTCGCTCTCGCGACCGTGCCCGGCGGCATCTACCTCGGGCTCTCGCTCGGCGGCGCTGTCGCGCTCGTCATCGGAGCTGCGGGGATCCTGTTGGGCAAGCGCCTCATCCCCGCGCTCTCACGTACCGCGCTCGGCCTGCTGATCGCGGGCGGGCTCATCACCCCGACGGCGTACAGCATCCAGACCGCACTCACCGCGCACATGGGCTCGATCGTGACCGCGGGTCCGGCCTCGTCGGGGCTGGTCGTCTCGTCCGGCCGCGGCGGCATGGGCGGCGCTCCGGGACAGGGCGGGACCCGTACCGGCACCTTCCCGCAGGGTGGCGCACCCGGCGGCCAGGGCGGTACGACCCAGCAGGGCACCGCCCCGACGGGGACGGGAAACGCCGGAGGTGGCATGGGCGGCCTGATCAACGGTGCGAGCGTGTCGAGCGACATGGTGACGCTGTTGAACAGCAACGCCAGCTCGTACACCTGGGTCGCCGCGGCGACCGGTGTGCAGAACTCGGCCAGCTACCAGCTCGCCACGGGCTACCCCGTGATGGCGATCGGTGGCTTCAACGGCTCCGATCCGTCGCCCACACTGGAAGCGTTCAAGGCGCTCGTCGCGCAGGGCAAGATCCACTACTACATCGCGGCCGGCAGCATGGGCAATCAGGGCGGCGGCTCGAACGTCTCGAGTGAGATCTCCACCTGGGTCTCGGCGAACTTCACGGCTCAGACCGTCGGCAGCGTGACCGTGTACGACCTGACGCAGGGGAAGTGAGAGCCATCACCGCTCTCGCGACGCGGCCGACGCGCCGCCCGGCCACGACGAAACTGGCCCTGATCGACATCGTGATCCCCGTCTACAACGAGGCGATCGACCTCGAGCGGTCGGTGCGCACGCTGGATGCGTACCTGTCGGCAGCCTTGCCGTACAGCTACCGCGTGACGATCGCGGACAACGCGTCGAAAGACGGTACGTGGCTGATCGCTCAGGGGCTGGCCAGCACCATGCCGCACGTGACCGTTGTCCACCTCGACCAGAAGGGTCGCGGGCGCGCGCTCAAGCAGGTGTGGCTCGCGTCGGACGCCGACGTGGTCGCGTACATGGACGTCGACCTCTCGACCGACCTGGCCGCAGTGCTGCCCCTGGTGGCGCCGCTGGTCAGCGGCCACTCGGACGTCGCGATCGGGACGCGGTTGGCGCGCACCAGCCGGGTCGTGCGGGGGCCGAAGAGGGAGTTCATCAGCCGCTGCTACAACCTCGTCCTGCGCACCGCGCTGCAGGCGTCGTTCTCGGACGCGCAGTGCGGGTTCAAGGCGATGCGCCGCGACGTGGCGCAGGAGCTGCTGCCGCTCATCGAGGACACCAACTGGTTCTTCGACACCGAGCTGCTCGTGCTGGCGCAGCGGGCCGACCTGCGGATCCACGAGGTGCCGGTCGACTGGACCGACGACCCGGGCACCACGGTGGACATCGTGGCGACCGCGACCGAGGACCTGCGCGGCGTGATGCGGCTGATCCGTGGCTTCACGACGGGCCGGATCCCGGTGGCGCGGGTGCGGGCGGAACTGGCCGAGCCGGAGCTGCCGGCGAGCGTACCGGGGGTGCCGCAGGGACTGCTCGGGCAGGTACTGCGGTTCGGCGTCGTCGGGGTGACCTCGACGATCGCGTACTTCGTCCTGTACGTGCTGCTGCGCGGCGTGATGGACGGTCAGGCGGCCAACTTCGTCGCACAGATCGTGACGGCGGTCGCGAACACCGCGGCGAACCGGGCCTTCACGTTCCGGGTCCGCGGCAGCGACGGGCTTCTCAAGCACCACGCGACCGGGTTGATCGCGTTCGCGATCGCGCTGACGCTGACCAGCGGCTCACTGTGGGCGCTGCATGCGTGGTGGCCCAGCTCGGGCCGCTGGGTCGAAGTGACCGTACTGACGCTCGCCAACCTGGTCGCAACCTTGGTGCGCTTCCTGGCGCTCCGCTTCGTGATCGGGCGAAAGACGGTGGTGCGGGCCTAGCCAGCGTGTACGGTCCGGGCATGGCTATCACTCGGACCGAGCTGGCGAGGCTGATCGACCACACGCTGCTGCGTACGGATGCGTCGCATGCGGACGTACGGGCGCTCGTTGCCGAGGGGCTCGACCTCGGGGTGTTCTCCGTGTGCGTGTCGCCGTCGATGCTGCCCGTACCGGACCTGCCGGCCGCGCTGAAGCTCGCGACGGTGTGCGGGTTCCCTTCCGGCAAGCACACGACCGCGATGAAGGTCGCCGAAGCGGCCGAGTCCGTACGGCTGGGGGCCGACGAGGTCGACATGGTGATCGACCTCGGGCTGCTCAAGGCCGGCGGGTACCGGGATCTGGTCCGCGAGATCCGGGCCGTACGGGGAGAGGTGCCGCTGCTCAAGGTCATCATCGAGTCGGCCGCGCTGAGCGACGAGGAGATCGTCGTGGCGTGCGAGGCGGCGGCCGAAGCGGGCGCCGACTTCGTCAAGACCTCGACCGGCTTCCATGCCGCGGGAGGGGCCAGCGTCCATGCCGTCGCGCTGATGGCCGCGACCGTCGGCGATCAGCTCGGGGTGAAGGCGTCCGGCGGGATCCGTACGTACGAACAGGCCGCTGCGCTCGTAGCGGTCGGCGCGAGCCGGCTAGGCCTGTCAGCGACCGCCGACGTACTGGCTGGCGCCCCCGAGTAGCGGTCAGTCCTCTAGGCGGGTGCGGTGGAAGTTGAGGTGGCTGCGGCTGGCGGTCGGGCCGCGCTGGCCCTGGTAGCGGGAGAGGTTCACAGCCGAGCCGTACGGGTTCATGGCAGGGCTGGAGAGCTGGAAGAAGCAGAGCTGGCCGACCTTCATCCCCGGCCAGAGCATGATCGGCAGCGTCGCGACGTTCGACAGCTCGAGCGTGATGTGGCCGGTGAAGCCCGGATCCACGAAACCCGCGGTTGAGTGCGTGAGCAGGCCGAGGCGGCCCAGCGACGACTTGCCCTCGAGGCGCGCGGCGATGTCGTCGGGGAGCGTGACGGCCTCGTACGTCGCCCCGAGCACGAACTCGCCCGGATGAAGGATGAACGGCTCGTCCGGCCCGCATTCGACCAGCCGCGTCAGCTCCGCCTGCTCGACTGCGGGGTCGATGTGGGGGTAGCGGTGGTTCTCGAACACCCGGAAGTACCGGTCGAGTCGCACGTCCACGCTGGACGGCTGGACCATCTCCTGCTCGTACGGGTCCAGCATGACCCGTCCGGCGTCGATCGCCGCGATGATGTCACGGTCAGAGAGCAGCACGCCCTGACCCTACCGAGGACATCGTCACCATGACGAGTGTTCGTCACTGGGGCTCGCGGCGGATCTCCAGGTAGCGGTCGCCGTAGGAGACGATCTGGCCCTCGCGGACGCGTACGGGGTCGCTGGGGGCGCAGGGCTCGAACTGTCCGCCCGAGTTGGCGATGGCGGTGCCGTTCGTGGAGCCGCGGTCCATCACGTACAGCCCGCGATGATCGAGCCCGACCGCGAGGTGGGTCTTCGAGACCATGCGGCTCTCGACGCCCGCCTGGACGAGCTGGGCCTGCTCGTCGGGCTGCGGCCGCGGGTTACGCCCGATGAGCACGAGCCCGGTCACGGGCACCGTGCGGCCGTCATCGAGGCGCACCTGCCACCCGTCGGTTGCCTTCCTCGGCGGCCCCGGCACCCTGCCGACAGGCGCCAGGTGCGTACGGGTCATGTCGTCGTCCTCAGCCACGATGAGCGGCGCCGCCGGCTGTACGGGCTGGGGCTGCGTTGCGTACGTCGCTGGCGGCTGCTGCGGATAGGGCATCTGCGGCTGCGGCGCGTACTGGGGCTGTGGCGGCGACGGGTACGCGCCCGGAGCGTTGTACGGGATCTGCTGCGGGTACACGGGAGGCTGCGCAGGTGGCCGGGCGCCCCACTGGTTCCACGGCACCTCCGCCATCGGCGCGAACGACGAGGGGGCCGGCACAGCGGCCGGGCCGCCGAAATCGGGCAGCGCCGTGATCGGCTCGTTGCCACGATCGGCCACAGACTCAGGCCGGGGCGCTTCCGGCGCGACGAACGGCGCTTGCGGCGCTACGAGATGGGCCGGCAGCGACACCATGTTCGCCGAGGCGACCGCGAGACGCTGGATCGGAGGGGCTTCGGCTGACTGAGCGGCCGGCCCCTTGACCCGGACGACGACGGACTCCCCGGCCAGGTCGTGCCAGCCACGACGCCGGGGATGGACGATCATCATCACGACGAGGACGAGCCAGACGATCGGCACGATCATCGAGCCGTACCAGACGAGCACCCGCAGGAACCATCGTCCCCAGCCCAGCGGCCGGCCGTCGGCGAGGCGCAGCACGCGGATCCGGAGCCACTTGGCGGGGAGGCCCTGCCCCCGGGTGGCATACCCCCACCAGAGGAACACCAGCCATCCGAGCGACAGCACGGTCGCGGCGACTCCCACCACGAGGATCACCGTCGGCGGAAGATTCTGCGCGCCGAGAAGGGAGACCAGCAGGCTGAGCAGAGCGAGCGGCACCACGTCGAGGATGCTGACGAGCGCACGCACACCGAGACCCGCGATCGTCACACCCGCAGGCATCGCCGCGTCTTTCGCCATGTCGCGCCCTCCTTCTGAGTGATCGTACGGTTGGCCGAGGTCAGCGGTAACGACGGAACGAGCGGACCGACAGCGATCCGCGGATGCGACTGAGCACTGAGACCGACCGGTTCAGCCCGCCCACCGCGTCGTCGACGGTTGCCCAGTACGTGCTTGCCTGACCAGGTGTGATCGTGTCAGGTGCGAACACCGTCATGTCGGCCTGGCGAGCGAGGATGCGGGGATCCGCCTTCTCCGTCAGGCGCGAGTACAGCGACACGAGCAGCTCAGCCTGCTCCGTACGGGTCGCGGACGGCGTCGGGCTCTTGCCCAGGTCACGGGCACGGTCGATGATCTCGGCCCACCCGCCCGCGACCCTCGCCACGAGGTTGTCGGAGGACATCCGAGTTCGTCTCCGGCGCATCTTCAGACCGATGACGACGGCGATGGGCAGCACGATGAAGATCAGCGGGATGCCGCCGCCGGCTGCCACCTTGCCGATCAGCCCCCAGTCGATCTGGAACGGGCTCTTGACCGGGTCGGGCGCGCTGCCGGGAGGCGTCGTGTCCTGCTCGAGGGAGCCGGGCTTCTGCGGCGGCGGCGGCGGGTTCTCGACCTGGGGCCGCGGCACGCTCTGAGGCGTCTGGCTGAGCGACTTGAGGCGGCGATCCTTCGACGGGGTCGGGTCGAACGCGACCCAGCCGTAACCGGCCAGGTAGACCTCGGTCCACGCGGTGACATCGCTGCCGCGTACGACGCCGTCGGCAGCGGGCACGGTGTAGCCGTAGCTGACGCGAGCCGGGATCCCCGCCGCCCTCGCCAGGAGCGCCAGAGCGACCGAGTACTGCTCCTCGTCGCCGACCATCTGCTCGGTGTTCTTCAGCAGGTCGGAGATGCGGCCCACGTTGTGGCCCGCCCACGATGCCGTCTCGTCAGTGCCGACGCCGTTCGAGTAGTACCCCAGCTTGAGCTGTTCGGCGTACGCGGTCACGAGGGCACCCGCGTTGGAGCCGGACGCGAGCCCCGCCCACTTGGCAGCCAGGTCGCGCACGGTGTCCGGGATCGGGTCTGCGGCGGGAAGGCTGATGCTGCCGGCGGATGCGTTGAGGATCTGGTCCTTCGTCGGCTGGGTAGGGATGAGGGCGGTCTCTGTGTACGAGTCGCCCTCGGCCAGACCGGTCGTCACGAGACCCGTACCGCTGCTCTGGTTGTAGTGGAACGAGTCGTCCAGCGCGACGCCATGGCTGCCAGAGAAAGCCAGCTGCAGCGTCTTGCCGACCGTGGGTACCCAGACGCCGGACAGTGTCTTCACCGTCACGGTCACGGTGACCTGCTTGCCCGACGTGTCGTCGATGACGCGGGAGCCGATGCGCTGGAACGTTCCCGAGTCGGCGCCGGGAGCGGTCGAGTTGGAGACGGTGTACGTGTACCCGTCGTACCCGTCGAGCGTGGCGATCCGGATCCTCGTGCCGGCCGGCGCACCCTGCACCGTGAACAGGGTCTGCGTCTTGTTGTCGGTGAGGTTCAGCCGGAATCCCTGGAGAGGGCTGGGGTAACGCTGGACGTCGAGCGGCTGCGTGACCAGCTCACGGACCGTTCGGCGCGGCCCCGTCGTGTCCAGAACGGGGCGGATGACCGTGACCATGCCCGTGACCAGGGCGATCACCATCGCGCCGGCCAGCAGCTGCGGCCAGTGGACGATCCCACCGCCGATGATGAGCGACCGCCGTTGCTGTGCCCGCCGGTACGTGGTCCAGACCGTGACGAAGAAGAGCGCCGCAAGTCCGACCGGCAGCGGAAGGTAGCTCGTGTTGACGCCCATCAGGAACGCCAGCAACAGTGCCGCGACCACGGGGGCAGGAGCGAGCGCGGGCTTCCCCGACCGGAGCGACACCGTGACCGACCCGAACACCGAGACCAGTCCGACGAGGACGACCGGCACGTACAGGAAGCCCGTCTCCCCGATCGGCGGCTGCAGCGTGAGCACGGCCTTCCAGCCGAACATCGGTCCCTGGACCAGCCCGACGAGCGATCGCAGCGTCGGAACAGCGAGGTACAGCCCTGCCGAGGGCATGGCCAGGAACGTGCCGAACACGAAGTACGCGATCACCACGAGCGCGCCCGTCCGCAGCGCATCCCATCGCCGCAGCGCGGTGACGATGGCGATCGCGGCACCGATCGCGCCGGAGCCCAGTGACGCCATCCAGACCCAGCCGTTGCCGTACGCGGGGAGCCAGGCGATGGTCACCAGCAGGAGCATCGCCATGGCCGCCACGGTGTCGATCAGGACCCACCACAACCGGTCCCGTCCGGTGACGGCGTACACGGTCGTGGTCGCCTTCCGCCGCCTCAGGGAGACCGGCACAGGCCTGCCCGCACGCAGCCTCGAGAGCCGCTGGGCGACCTGATCCCGGCGGTCGTCGACCCAGTCGAGCACGTTCATGCGTTCGACCTCCGTACGGCACGGGGCAGCTCGTCGAGAGCGGGCAGCTGGATCGCCGTCACGTTCGACACGGTCTCGACCGCCAGACGATGGTGCGGGTCGACGCGGATGAGGATCACGCGGGTGTCGACGCCGAGCAGCGTGGCAGCGCGACGCAAACGGCCGATGCGTACGCGGGAGCCGGTGACGAGCACGACGATCGACGCCGTCGCCTCGCGGTCGCGTACGAGCCGGAACAGCTCGGTCACGTGCGTACGGTCGAGGCGTTCGACGCGGCTCAGCTCGTTCATCGCGCGAGTCGCGGACAGCCCACGGTGGATCTCGACGTTCGTCGCCACGGAGACGGGATTCTCCTCGCGGAACGCCTGCTGCACGAAGCTCGCGGCGACCGAGACGGCGTCCTCGAACTCGTCGTCGCCGCCGTACGACTGGTCGGAGAGGTCGATCGCGATCGCGATCCGCGACTGCCGCGTCTCCTCGAACTGCCGCACCATCAGGTCACCGGTGCGGGCCGACGAGCGCCAGTGGATGTGGCGGCGGTCGTCGCCGGGGACGTACTCGCGCAACGCGTGGAAGCTCATGTCGGAGTTCGACAGCTTCTGGGTGGCGTGGCCCTCGAGGTCATGGATGAAGCCCGTCTGGCGACCGGGAAGGTTCACCGTGCGCGGGTGGACGAAGACCTCGACCACCAAAGTCCACAGCGACTCACGCCCCGTCAGACCGAACGGGTCGCCCTGTACGGACAGCGCGGGCCCGACCTCGACGACGGACCGGCGGTCGGTCGGGATGACGAACGACTGCTCGAACTCGCCGGTGGCACTCAACGATGGGAGGCCGATCGACGCTGTCTGGTCACCGATGGGCAGGTCGATGCGGCCGGGCATGGTGCGGCGGCCACCCGCGTTGCGGACGACCAGCTCGCCGGTCGCTCGTTGGCCGACCTGGACGTGGCGGTCGGGAACCGTCATCGTCACGGCCAGGGACGGGCGGCCGAGCGTGAAGAGCATGGCCACCAGCGTCAGCGCGATCGCGGACACCCCGGCGACCCGCAGCTCCAGCCAGGACAGCAGCCAGCCGGCGATCAGCAGGACGACTCCCGTACCCAGGAGGACCCAGCCCGCACGACGCATGCCCAGGAATCGCGACATGTTCGTCGCCGCGTTCCGTACGTCGGCCCATCGCGGCGGCCCGACCTCGGCCGGCGCGTTCCACCGGTCCGGCGGAGGCGCGACGACCGACCCTTCGTCGGGCACGCTCGCCTCGGCCGTCTCAGGGACGACCGTGATGGGCTCTCCGTCGGAGGTCGGTGGCGGGCTGACGGTGACGCTCATCTACGCCGTGCGCTCCGTGGGCGGCAGGACTTCGCTGATGATCTTCACCATGACATCGGTCGCGGTGACGCCGTTGAACTCCGACTCCGGGTCGAGCACGATGCGGTGCGCGAGGCAGGGGATCGCGAGGATCTTCACGTCGTCCGGCACCACGTAGTGGCGGCCGAGCGAGGCGGCCCACACCCGAGCGGACCGGGCGATAGCCAGGCCGCCACGGATCGAGACGCCCAGTCGTACGTGCTCGGCAGTTCGTGTGGCCTCGACGAGGCGCGCGATGTAGTCCAGGACGGACGGCTCGACGTGTACGGACTGGCCGAGCTGGCTCATCTCCGCGATCGCCGCGGTCGTGATGATCGGGGCCAACGCGGCCGACTGGGGACGTGAGCCACCGGTCGTGAGGATCCGCAACGACGTCTGCCGGTCGGGGTAGCCAAGGGTGGTCTTCATGAGGAAGCGGTCGAGCTGGGCTTCCGGCAGGCGGTACGTGCCGGCCTGCTCGATCGGGTTCTGGGTCGCGATGACCATGAACGGCGTGCCGACCTCGTACGAGACGCCGTCGACCGTGACCCGGTGCTCCTCCATGACCTCGAGGAGCGCCGACTGGGTCTTCGGCGAGGCACGGTTGATCTCGTCCGCCAGGACGATCGCCGCGAAGATCGGGCCTTGGTGGAACTCGAACGAGCTCGACTGCTGGTCGAAGATCGTCACGCCGGTGACATCGCTCGGCAGGAGGTCGGGGGTGAACTGGATGCGGCTGTGGTTCCCCTGCACGGTCTGGGCGATCGAGCGCGCCAGCGTTGTCTTGCCGGTTCCCGGGAAGTCCTCGAGCAGCAGGTGCCCCTCGGCGAGCATGCAGGTCACCGAGAGCCGGATCGCTTCGGTCTTGCCGAGGATCACGCGCTCGATGTTGCGCACGATCGATGCGAACGTGTCCGAGAACCAGCGGGCCTGGTCGGGCGTCATCGCCATGTGAAAGCTGTCCTTCCGCGGTAAGAGCTACTTAGTGGTGCTGATCTGGTAGGTGGTCGGGTCGTTGTTGTCGCCACCGCACTGGAGCGTGATGGTCGTCTCGGCCGGGACGGTCTCGTACGAGTACGTGTAGGTGTGGTAGGTCGAGGAGCCGTCGGGCGTGTCCGTCGCCTGGGTCTTGCCGGACACTGTGGTCCCGGTCAGCACCTGGCAGAAGAGCGGGACCACAGTCTCCGGCACGTACCGGACCGTCAG
>DAIPZP010000034.1:9502-10915 GCA_036782155.1 Propionibacteriaceae bacterium | reverse complement strand
AGGTGCGCAGGCCGGCGTCGGCGATGATCTTCGAAGCTGTCTCGGCGCCGACTTCCTGCACCCGGTCGCGCCACGGACCGACGGCTCCCAGTCCGCCCGCTTTCGCCGCCGCCACGCACTGCGCCAGCGTGTACGGCTTGCAGGTGGCGGTGTTGAGGCTCAAGCGGTCCAGGCTGACTGCGCGATCGGTCACAGCACGGTCAGTCACAGCACGATCTCCGGCACGTCGAGCCGACGGCCCTCGGCCGAAGACCGCATGCCGAGCTCCGCCAGCTGCACGCCACGCGCGCCCGACAACAGGTCGTACCGGTGCTTGCGTTCGCTCGCCACGTCGCGGAGGTACTCCTCCCACTGCGCCTTGAAGCCGTTCTCGAGGTCGTCGTTCTCACCGGCCGGGGTCCACATGGAGTAGTAGTCGTGCGGGTCGGGGAGGTCCGGGTTCCACGTCGGCGTGGGTGTGTTGGCGCGCGACTGGACCTCGCAGCTCTGCAGGCCGGCAACGGCTGAGCCGAGCGTGCCATCGACCTGGAACTCGACGAGCTCCTTGCGGTGCACGCGTACGTCCCAGCTGGAGTTCAGCTGCACGAGGATGTCGTCACCGTCAGGTGAGGCGACCTGGAAGATCCCGTACGCGGCATCGTCGGCCGTCGCCTTGTACGCGGCGCCGTTCTCGTCGATCCGCTCGGGGATGTGGGTGGCCGTCTGCGTGTACACGGTCTTGATCTCGCCGAGGAGGCCCTCGATCACGTAGTTCCAGTGCGGGTACATGTCGGTCGTCATGCCCCCGCCATCCTCAGCGCGGTAGTTCCAGCTGGGCCTCTGCGCGAGCACGTCGGTGCCCTCCCAGACCCAGTAGCCGAACTCGCCGCGCATCGTCAGGATTCGGCCGAAGAAGCCCTCGTCGATGAGGTGGCGCAGCTTGATGAGCCCCGGCAGGTAGAGCTTGTCGTGTACGACGCCGTCGATGATCCCGGCGTGCTTGGCGAGGCGGGCGAGCTCGATCGCCTGGTCGAGCGTCTCGGCGGTCGGCTTCTCCGTGAAGATGTGTTTCCCGGCGGAGATGGCCTTGCTGAGCGCCGTGAACCGCCGTGACGTGAGCTGGGCGTCGAAGTAGATGTCGATGTCGTCGGCCGTCATGCAGTTCTCGGTGTCGGTCGAGATCTGCTCGATGCCATGCTCGGCGGCGATCTCGCGCAGCCGCGCCTCGTTGCGTCCGACGAGGACAGGCTCGACCTGTACCTTCGTGCCGTCCTCGAGCGTGACGCCCCCCTGGTCGCGGATCGGGAGGATCGAACGTACGAGATGCTGCCGGTAGCCCATCCGGCCCGTGATGCCGTTCATGGCGATCCGCAGAGTTCTGGTCAAGGCTGACTCCTTCGTCAATGGAATGCGCTTTCCAGCCTAGGGGGACGC
>DAIPZP010000034.1:0-9402 GCA_036782155.1 Propionibacteriaceae bacterium | reverse complement strand
GGATAGGTGCTCTCCTCGACGGTCAGGTCGTCGAGTCGCGGAGGACTACCTCGTACTCCTGGGTGGCGGAGACGTCGGGGGAGTCCTCGCCGAGGACGAGACTCACGGCGACCTCGCCGATGCGCTCGAGCGGCACCCGTACCGTCGTGAGCGATGGCACGATGTCGCGCAGCGTGGGGATGTCGTCGAAACCGGCGACTCGTACATCGCCAGGCACGGCCACTCCCGCGTCGCGGGCGGCGGCGAGAGCACCGACAGCCATCACGTCGTTGACGGCGAAGACCACGTCGGGCCTCGCGCCGTCCGAGAGCAGCTCGGTCATCGCCGCGTACCCGCCGTCTCTCGTGAAATCGCCCTCCACGCGGGCGACGATCTCGCCGGTGCCTGCCAGCCCCTCGGCGAATCCCGCGGCGCGGTCGCGCGCGGTGAGGTGGTCATGCGGCCCGGTGAGGATCGCGTACGTACGGTGGCCGAGCCCGACGAGGGCACGCGCGAGCGCCGCCGAACCTTCGCGGTTCGCGGGTGCGATGGATGCGACGTCGAGCACCCCCTGGCCCACGAGGGCAACTCCTGCGCCCGTTGCGCGTCGGTAGTCGTCGATGGCCGACTGCAGCCCCGAGAGCAGGTCGGCGTTGGCGCGTAGGCCGCCCACGATCACGCGCCCTTGCGAGCGATGGCTACGGGCGGCCTCCACGAGGCTGATCGTCTGCGCCAGATCGTGATCGGCGATGCCGAGGATGACGGTCGAGCCCGCTGCGCGTGCAGCGCGGGACACGCCGGCCGCGACCGACGAGAAGTACGGGTCGGTGATGTCGTGGACGATGAGCGACAGAGTCGTGGAACGGCCGCGCGCGATCGCCTGAGCGGCGGCGTTTGGCGCATACCTCAGCTCGGCGGCCGCAGCCATCACCCGTTCGCGGAGATCGGGATTGACCGTACGGTCCTTGCTGCCGTTGATCGCGCGGGACGCCGTCGACAGTGAGACGCCCGCCGCCTTGGCCACGTCGCTGAGTGTTACCACAGGCGCGACTGTACCGTCAGGTGGCAGATAGCTTGAGGTCAAGCATTAAAGTCGTGGCAACTCGGTTGCCTAGTGACGGGCGATTATCGGGTGCCGTATGCTGAACGCGCTCGGAAATCGCTTGCCGAGCCTACAGACGAGACAACGGAGTGGTTGTGTCAGACGAGATGTTTTCCGCTCGCATCGTGCCGGTGGTCGTCCTGCACGATGCCAAGGATGCCGAGCCGCTGGGCCGGGCCCTCATCGCCGGCGGCCTGCCGGTCGCTGAGGTCACGTTCCGTACGGCTGCAGCCGTCGAGTCGATCCGCGCCATGTCGGCGATCGAAGGCTTGATCGTGGGCGCGGGGACCGTGCTCACTCCCGCGCAGGTCGAGCAGGCGGTCGAGGCAGGCGCGTCCTTCGTCGTCAGCCCTGGCCTTCGCCGAGACGTCGTCTTCGCGGCCAAAGCCGCGGGCATCCCGGTGCTGCCGGGAGCCGTGACCCCTTCCGAGATCATGGCCGCGCAGGAGCTCGGGCTCGACACGGTGAAGTTCTTCCCGGCGAACGTGTACGGGGGTGCTGCCGCGATCAAGGCGCTGTCCGCCCCGTTCGGCAGCATGCGGTTCGTACCGACCGGCGGCGTCTCGGTGTCGAACCTCTCCGACTACCTCTCGCTCGGATGCGTACCCGCCGTCGGCGGCTCCTGGATGGTGCCGGTCGACGCGATCCGCGAAGGCGCGTTCGCCCAGGTCAGCGAGCTGTGCGCGGGCGCGGTCGCCGCGGCCGCCGCGATAGGGAAGTGAGGGCGGTCATGGAGCTGCGTCCAGCTGCCGAGTGCACGTACGACGCCGTCGCGCTCGGTGAGGTCATGCTTCGGCTCGACCCGGGCGAGGGCCGGATCCGCACGACACGTACGTTCCAGGCCTGGGAGGGCGGCGGCGAGTACAACGTCGTCCGCGGCCTGCGCCGGGTCTTCGGCCTGCGCGGCGCCGTCGTCACCGCGCTCGTGGACAACGAGGTCGGCCGCCTCGTCGAGGACTTCATCCTCACCGGCGGCCTCGACACACGTCACATCGTGTGGGTCGCGTCCGACGGTGTGGGCCGTACGGTCCGCAACGGACTCAACTTCACCGAGCGCGGCTTCGGCGTGCGCGGGGCGGTCGGCGTGTCCGACCGCGGCCACACCGCCATCAGCCAGCTGAAGCCCGGCGACATCGACTTCGACCACCTCTTCGGCGAGCTCGGAGCGCGCTGGCTCCACACCGGTGGCATCTTCGCGGCACTGTCCGAGTCGGCGGCGGAGGTCGCGATCGAGGCCGTGAAGGCGGCCCGCAAGTACGGCACCGTCGTCTCGTACGACCTCAACTACCGGCCCAGCCTCTGGAAGGCGATCGGCGGCCAGGCGAAGGCACAGGAGGTCAACAAGGCGATCGCCGGTGAAGTCGACGTCATGATCGGCAACGAGGAGGACTTCACCGCGGCGCTCGGCTTCGAGGTCGAGGGCGTCGATGCGGGGCTCACGCAGCTGCCGGTGGAGCAGTTCGGCGCGATGATCGAACGCGTTTCGAAGGCGTACCCCAACTTCCAGGTCATCGCGACGACCATGCGGGCCGTACGTTCGGCGACCGTCAACGACTGGGGCGCCCTCGCGTGGTCCGCCGAGAGCGGGCTCGTTCAGGCGACCCAGCGCGACGGGCTCGAGATCCTCGACCGCGTCGGTGGTGGCGACTCTTTCGCATCGGGCCTTGTGTACGGGCTGTTGTCGGGCGAACCGCTGGATCGCGCCGTCAACCTCGGCGCCGCCCACGGCGCGCTCGCGATGACGACCCCCGGCGACACCTCGATGGCGACCAAGGCCGAGGTCCTCAAGCTCGCCGGCGGAGGCTCCGCCCGAGTCGACCGCTGAGGGTGGGTTCAGGACGGGCGGGGGTCGTGCCACTCGTGCGCCACGACGAGGCCTTCGTCATCCACATGCACCACGAGCGCGGTGCCGGGGGTCATGGGGTGCTGCTCGAGGTCGACGCCGGCGATCATGGCGGGGAGTACCGGCCGGTGTCCGCAGACCACCGTCCCCGTACGTGTCGCGCCTGACTTCACCATCAGCTTCCGTACATACCGCTGCACGCCCGCGAGATGCTCCTCGCCGATCTCCTCGCTGAGGAGGCTGACCGGCTTCACCGTCAGCTTCGCGCTCTTCGCATACGGCTCCAGCGTCTGCACGCACCTCGCCGCCGTGGAGCTCTTGAGCAGCCCGATCCCGTACGCTCCGAGCAGGTCGACGAGGTTGGACGCCTGCGCCCTCCCCCTAGGGTCGACCGGCCGCTTGCCGTCGTCGCCCGACCAGTCCTTGCGAAGCGTCGCCTTGGCGTGCCGCAGCACGACGAACGCCGTCGTCTCCGGCAGCGCGAGCGCCTCCTCAAGGACGGCGCCCTCGTCGAGGTACGTCAACCGCTCGCGCGCCTGCGCGATCGGCACCCACTCGACCTCGTCGACCTCATGATCCGGGCGACGCGCCGTCTCGGACATCGCGTACCCGACCCAGAAGTGGACGATCTTGGGGCCCTTGATGACCCGGTACGAGACGTTCGACAACGGCGCACCCAGCCTGATGTGGACGCCCGTCTCCTCCTCGACCTCGCGTACGGCCGCCGCGTACGCCGGTTCCCGCTTCTCGAGCTTGCCCTTCGGCAATGACCAGTCGTTGTACGCCGGCCGATGCACCAGCGCGACACTGCGCCGAACTCCGACCCCGCGCAGCACCACGGCGCCCGCGGACCTGATCGGCCGGGTGGTCTTCGTTTTCATACTTGTCCGCGGCGCTGGCTCATCACGGAGATCAGGTGGGCCTGCATGTCCAGCAGGGGCTGCCCGTCGGCGTCGGTGGTCTTCTTCTCCCATCCGTCGGGGCCCAGCCACCACGACGCCGTACCCTCGTCGAACGCGAGCCGGAACAACTCCTCGATCTGCGCGATGTGTGGCTCGTTGGTGAGCTGAACGAGGACCTCGACGCGCCGGTCGAGGTTGCGGTGCATGAGATCGCTCGAGCCGATCCCGACGTGCGGCTTGCCGCCGTTGGCGAACCAGAACAGCCGGCTGTGCTCGAGGAACCGGCCCAGGATGCTCCGTACTCGCAGGTTCTCGCTCAGACCCGGCACACCGGCCTTCAACCCGCAGATGCCACGTACCCACAGATCCACGGGTACGCCCGCGTTCGACGCCCGGTACAGCGCGTCGATGACGCCCTCGTCGACGATCGAGTTGACCTTGATCCGCACCCCCGCCGCGATCCCCGCCCGGTGGTTCTCGATCTCGTTCTCGATCATCTCGAGCAGACCCCGGCGGATGCCTTGAGGGGCGACCAACAACCGTCGGTAGGTGGTCCCCTGCGTGATGCCGGACAGGTGGTTGAACAGCCTGGCGACGTCCTCGGTGATGACGGCGTTCGAGGTGAGCAGGCCCATGTCCTCGTACAGCCGCGCGGTCTTCGGGTTGTAGTTGCCCGTCCCGATGTGGGCGTAGCGGCGAAGGGTATCGCCCTCATCACGTACCACCAGCGACAGCTTGCAGTGCGTCTTGAGCCCGACCATCCCGTACACGACGTGGACGCCGGCCTTCTCCAGCTTGCGGGCCCACGCGATGTTGGCCTGCTCGTCGAAGCGCGCCTTGATCTCGACCAGCGCCAGGACCTGCTTGCCCGCCTGCGCGGCCTCGATCAGCGCATCGATGATCGGGGAGTCGCCGGACGTCCGGTACAGGGTCTGCTTGATCGCCAGCACCTTCGGGTCCGCTGCCGCCTGCTCGATGAAGCGCTGGACAGAGGTGGCGAAGGAGTCGTACGGGTGTTGCAGCAGCACGTCGCGGCGCTTGAGCGCGCTGAACAGGTCAGCGGCTCGTGCGGTCTCGACCTCCGCGAGGTGCGGGTTGGTCGACGGCAGGAACGCGGGGTAGAGCAGCTCCTCGCGGTCGAGGTCGGCGATCGAGAACAGACCACGAAGGTCGAGGGGCGCCGGGAGCCGGAAGACCTCCTTCGGTGACACGTCCAGCTCACGGCGGAGCAGCTCGAGGATGGTGTCGCTGATGTCGTCCTCGACCTCGAGCCGTACGGGCGGGCGGCCGACCTTGCTGCGCAACAGCTCCTTCTCGAGCGCGTACAGGATGTTCTCGGCGTCGTCCTCCTCGACCTCGACATCCTCGTTGCGGGTGACGCGGAAGGTCGTCCAGGCGACGATCTGCATCCCCGTGAAGAGGTGGTCGAGATGGCTGGCGATCACGTCCTCGAGCGGTACGAACCGGTCGCCCTCGAGCCTCAGGAACCGCGTCAGGATGTTCGGCACCTTCAACCTCGCGAACGACAGCGCGCCGGTCGTGGGGTGTCGGAGCTGGACGGCGAGGTTGATCGACAGGCCGGAGATGTACGGGAAGGGGTGCGACGGGTCGACGGCCAGTGGCGTCAGCACAGGCAGGATGCGGTCGTTGAACAGCTGGGTGAGCGAGTCCTGTTCGTCGGAGTGCAGCTCCGACCAGCGAAGGATCTTGATCCCTTGGGCAGCGAGCTCGGGTCGTACGACCTCGGCGAAGACCCGCGACTGCTCGTCGACCAGCTCGTGGGTACGGGCGAGGATCGCGTCGTACAGCTCGCGCGGCATCATGCCGGAGGCGCTCGTGGTGGCCAGGCCGGCCGCGATGCGGCGCTTGAGGCCGGCGACGCGCACCATGAAGAACTCGTCGAGGTTGGACGAGAAGATCGCGAGGAACTTGGCCCGCTCCAGCAGCGGCACTCGTGCCTCGTCCATCGCGAGCTCGAGGACCCGCTTGTTGAACGCCAGCCAGCTGAGCTCCCGATCGGAGTAGCGGCCATCCGGCAGCGAGGACCGGAACGCGTCCTCCGTCGGTGTCAGTGGCGACACCTCGCTCTCGGCCTCGATGTCCGGCGACGTCGGGGCCTCCGGCTCGAGGCCCGTCGACTCGGCGAACGACGGCAGCCACACGTTGCTCATCGGGAGTGCCTCTCTGGTGGTGCGTAGACGACGTCGGATCGGGCGACGACGAACCCATGACGACGATAGAGCCGCAACGCGGCGTTGTCCGACTCGACGTACAAGATGACCTGCCGGCACCCCGTCGCTGCGAGGTGCGCGAGGCCGGCGGTGAGCAGTGCGCCGCCCAGTCCCTGGCCGCTCGCATCGGGCGCGGTCGCGATCACGTACACCTCGCCCAAGCGAGCGCCGTGACGTTTGGTCCAGTGGAAGCCGAGCAGCGTCCCCGTGGCGTCGACGGCGACCAGCAGGTCCGCCGGGTCGTACCACGCCTGCGCGGTCCGCTCGGTGAAGTTGGCGTGGTCCATCCCGCCCTGCTCGGGGTGGTCGGCGAAGGCGGCGGCGTTGATCGCGAGCAGCGCGGGTTCGTCGTCGGGCTGGAACCCGCGGATCGTGACGCCTGCCGGTACCGGCGCGCGTGCCTCGTCGAGCGTGAGCGGGCGCTCCAGGATGAGGAGCTCGCGGACTCCTGCGTACGAGAACTTCGTGGCGAGCCCTTGAGCGGCCGGCAGGTTGCCGAACGCCCACAGTTCGGTTCCGGGCGCAACGGTGAGCAGGGCCCCGCACAGGGCGGTGCCGATTCCGGCCCGCCGGGCATCTGGGTGGACGCAGAGCTGGGCGGTGCCGACCAGCGGGTCCTGCTGCGCGTAGCCGACGATCCCGGTCTCGGACCTCGCCACATAGTGGGCGACGGTGTCGTGGTGCAAGGCAAGAAGTGCGGCCTCGTTGAGGGGTGCGATCTCGTCGTGCGCCGTGACCTCGTCGACGAGGTGCTGGACGGCCGCGACCGTAGCCGCATCGAGTGCCGGGCGCTTTTCGATCACCTGGTCTGCCACAGCGTGAGCCTAACTGGGGACACGTCCGTACGCAGCGTGGGGATCGCCTTCGTGACGCTCGCCGGCCAGCCGTCCGATCCCTCAGGGACTGAACGTCAGCGGTTCGCGGAGAAGCGGTAGCCGACGTTGCGCACGGTGGAGATGAGGCTCTCGTGCTCGGTGCCGAGCTTGGAGCGCAGCCGTCGGACGTGAACGTCGACCGTCCTCGTACCGCCGTAGTAGTCGTAGCCCCACACCTCGGCGAGCAGGTGCTCGCGGGAGAAGACACGTCCGGGGTGCTGGACCAGGTACTTGAGGAGCTCGAACTCGGTGTACGTGAGGTCGAGCACGCGCTCCTCGAGGGTGACGGAGTACGCGGCCTCGTCGATCACGATGCCGCCGCCGCTGATGGTCTCGGGACCAGTAGGTTGCGAGGTCGTCAGCAGGCGCAGCCTCGCCTCGTACTCGGCAGGTCCGGCGCCGTCGACGATGAAGTCGGCGCAGCCCCACTCGACGGCGATGACGGCCAGCCCGCCGGGGGGCAGCACGGCCATGCGCGGCACGATGATTCCTGCGCTCACGAACGACTGGCAGACGGAGCGCGCTCCGACCAGGTCGTCGCGCGCGTCGATGATGATGACGTCACTGGACGCGGACTCGGTGAGCATCTGATCGGCCGGCGCGAGCGTCGTGACGTGGTGAGCCAGGAGCGAGAGCTCCGGTACGGAGGCGTGGCTGGACCGGGGAGTGATGAGCAGCACGTTCGCCACGCGCGTCTTCCCCCTTGCATCCAGTGAACGACGATATCGACACGTCATGGTGCCGATCCGCCCTCTTCGGCGAGGACCCGCCCGTCGAGGACTTTAGTCCTTTTGACTCTGACAGGGTTGCCGGGTCCATGGACCTCGGCGGCTGAAGCGCCCTTCAGGCTTCGAGAATCAGGGTCACAGGACCGTCGTTGACGAGGCTGACCTGCATGTGAGCGCCGAAGCGTCCGGTCTCGACGTGCGCGCCTCGCTCCCGCAGCGCGTCCGCGAAGACGGTGACCAGCGGCTCGGCGATGGGGCCTGGTGCGGCGTTGTTCCACGAAGGCCTCCGGCCCTTCCGCGTGTCGGCGTAGAGGGTGAACTGGCTCACGACAAGCAGCGGCGCTCCCAGATCCGCGCAGGACTTCTCACGCGAGAGGATCCGCAGGTTCCACACCTTGTCGGCCAGCTGGGTGGCCGTGGCCGCCGTGTCGTCGTGGGTCACGCCCACGAGTACGACCAGGCCGGGACGCGGCAGACGTCCGACGACTTCGCCGTCCACGGTCACCGACGCTTCCGCCGCCCGCTGCACCACAATTCGCACAGATCAGAACCTAGGCGATGCGGAAGGCGTATGCGGAGTCGCCCACGCAGGGCCTGAGGCCCCCGCCTAGGCTGGCGAGTGTGACCATCCATCACGAACACCCCTTCGTGGATCCACCCGCCTCGCGTGACGCCCTCCGACAGTTCCGCGGGCGACTGCCGGCGCCGGTGACCGTGGTGGCGACGGGGGACGGGTCGGCGCGGGTCGGGCTCACAGTCTCGTCGCTGCTGATCGTGCCGGGGGAGCCCGGCTACCTCGTCGTGATGGTTGATCCGGACAGCGACCTCGCGACGGCGCTGGCGCCAGGTCGGATCCTCACCGTTTCTGTCCTGGGGCCCAACGACACCTACCTCGCCGAGGCGTTCGCGGGACTCGCACCCGCGCCGGGTGGCCTGTTCCGCCTCGGCCGATGGACCCAGACCGACTGGGGCCCGGTACTCGACGGATCCGCGTGGCTCGCCGGGACGGTGACCGACGTCCATGCGGTCGGCCGGGCCCTCGAGGTCTGCGCACGTGTGGAGAACGTGGACCTGTCCCGTACGGGCGTGCTCGTCCACCAGCGCGGGCGCTACCTGACCCTGGACGACCGCGGACGCCTGCACTGACCACCCGTCAGGGGCCTGCGAGCCGCGGCCACCCCTCGTACCGACCGCATAGACTGCCCGCGTGGCGTCGGCTGAACCTTGGGTGCTGATCGTCGCGACCGCCGTGATCGGCGTGGTCGCGCTCGTCGCGCTGGTGAGGATCTTGCTCGCCGCCCGTACCGACAAGGAGTGACATGGCGTTCGAGATCCCCAGCGACCTGAGCCCGAACCTCCTCGGCGTGGCGTGGCTCATCGGCCGATGGGAAGGAACCGGCCACGGGCACTGGCCGGACACCGGCGAGTTCACGTACGGCTGCCAGATCGACTTCGCCGAGAACGGCGGAAACTACCTCCACTATTTGATGCAGACGTACGAGCTGGGCGAGGACGGCGTCGCCGTGAAGCCGCTCGGCATGGAGACCGGCTTCTGGCGGCCGCAGCCCGATGGCGCGATCGAGGTGTCGCTGGCGCACCCGGACGGCTACGCCGAGCTGTGGGAGGGCACGATGACCGGCGCCAAGATCGAGCTGCGCACCGACGCGGTCGTACGGCCTGTGAGCTCGGCCGTCGAGTACACCGGCGGCCACCGCCTGTACGGCAATGTCGAGTCCGACCTG
>DAIPZP010000033.1:4874-11024 GCA_036782155.1 Propionibacteriaceae bacterium | reverse complement strand
TCAGCCAGAGTGCTCACGCCCCAGATCGTCAGGCCTTCGACGAGTCGCGCCTCCGACACCTGATCCGCCGCCACCACCGCGCGGGTGTATCCGGACTTCACCGCGGCCAGCAGGGCTGGCAGCACCCCACGACAGCGCCGCACCCGACCGTCCAGCCCCAGCTCCCCCAGCAGCACGGTGTCCTCGAGGAGGTCGATGTGGACCTGGCCACCGGCAGCGAGCACCGCAGCGGTGATGCCCAGGTCGTAATGTGACCCGGTCTTCGGCAACGTCGCCGGCGTGAGGTTGACCGTGACGAGCTGCTTGGGCCATTCCAGGCCGGTGCTCGCGACCGCCGCCTTGCAGCGCTCACGGGCCTCGTTGAGCGATGTGTCGGGGAGCCCCACCAGTACAGTCCGCGGCAATCCGCCCCCGATGGCCGCCTCGATCTCGATCACGGTCCCCTCGAGGCCCACGAGCGCCACCGAACGGGCCTTGCCGACGATCACGACGTCACGCCCTGAAGATGGTCGATCACCGGAGTTGCGCCCGTCGTCAGGAGGATCCCGATCGCGTCGATCCGTATCCGGTCGCACCGCAGCTCATGGGCGGCCAGCCACTGCCCTGCGAGGGCTTGCAGACGGCCCAGCTTCTTGTACGTGATCGCCTCGAGCGGGTCGCCGTACCCCAACCCACGTCTCGTCTTCACCTCGCAGAACACGAGGGTGCCGAGGCGTCCGGGACCGGGCTGAAGGGCCACCACGTCGAGCTCGCCGAGACGCCCCGACCGCCAGTTCCGGTCGACGACCGTCCAGCCGAGCCCTTCGAGATGCGCCACCGCGATCTGCTCGCCCTGCGCCCCGGTCGTACGTCGCTGATCCATGAGCCACCTCCACCCATGACAGTGGGCAGGGCAACCGGGATTCCGTCAGCGGATCCTCGTCCTGTGGACAACAGCCACTCGAGGGCCATCCACAGCGGCGGCGTTACTTGGTGTCGGGGACCTGCAGCTCGGAGTGAGCGATCTCCTCGATGGAGACGTCACGGAACGTGAGGACCTTGGCGGATTTCACGAAGCGGGCCGGTCGGTACATGTCCCAGACCCACGCGTCGCCCATGGAGACCTCGTAGTAGACGTCGCCGCCCTCGGTGCGTACCTTGAGGTCGACCGCGTTGCACAGGTAGAAGCGGCGTTCCGTCTCCACGGCGTACGTGAAGATGCCGACAACGTCCTTGTACTCGCGGTAGAGAGCCAGCTCCAGATCGCTCTCGTACTGCTCCAGGTCTTCGGCGCTCATGGTTGGTCCAGCCTAGTCGCTCGTCTCACGTTCTCGAACCTCATCCTGTGGATGTCGCACGGCCCGAGCCTGTCGAGGTGCGTCTGGTGCAGGGGCGTGCAGTAACCCTTGTGCACGGCGAACTCGTAGCCCGGATAGTCCGACTCGTACGCCTTCATGATCCGGTCCCTCGTGACTTTGGCGATGATCGAGGCGGCCGCCACGCAGGCTGCGACCTGGTCGCCCTTCCACATCCCCACAGCGCCCACGCCGAGCCCGTCGACGGGGAACCCGTCAGTGATGACGAAAGCCGGTGGCGTGCTGAGCCGCAGGACCGCCCGGCGCAGCGCGGTGATGTCGGCGACGTGCATCCCGAGCGCGTCGCACTCGGCCGGCGGCACCTCGACCCACGCCACCGCGACCGCCTTGTCGAGGATCTCGTCGTACAGCCCCTCGCGCGCACGCTCGGTGAGCAGCTTGGAGTCGCGCAGGCCCATGATCTGGCGGGACTTCCGGTCGGACAGGATCGTGGCTGCGGCCACCAGGGGGCCCGCGCAGGCTCCGCGGCCGGCCTCGTCCGCGCCAGCGACAGGCGTCAGCCCAGCGCGCGCCAGCGCCCGCTCATAGCTGTACAGGCCGCCACCGGACCGTACGACCACAGCCATGGTCTCAGCAGTTCGCCGCGTTGATCTGCGGCAGGGCCGGAGGAGCACCAGTCGCTGCGGGGACGTTCGCGAACGTCGCCGGGACGGAGAAGGTGCGTGCTCGATCGAATGGGAACGCGTTCGCCCGTACAGGTCCTTGGATGGACGCGAGCGTCGGGAAGGCCGCCAGCCCCTTCGTACCTTGAGACGTGTCGCACAGGTGGTACCGGCTGTCGGCGCTCCTGTTCCGGTGGTCACCGAGCACGAACACCCGGCCCGCCGGTACGCCCACGTCGAACGCAGCCTCCGACGGGGCCACCGTGGTGCCGTCGACGTTCGGATAGAGGTACGAGGTCTCGTCCAGCTCGACCCCGTTGACTTTGAGCCGTCCCGACGGTGAGCAGCACGCCACGTGGTCCCCCGGAAGCCCGATGAGCCGCTTGACGAGGTACTGGTTGCTGCCTGCAGGGAGCAGGCCGACGAATTCGAGAACCTTCTGGGCCTCGCTCGGCGCAGGTGCGGCCGGGAGCCAGCCGAGGTCGTCCTCGAAGACGATCACGTCGCCGCGCTGATAGTGGACCACTTTCATGGCCACGACGCGGTCGTTGATCTCGAGCGTCTTCTCCATCGACTCCGAAGGAATGATGAACATCTGCGCCACGAACGTCTTGAGCAGGGTGGACACGATGAGCGCCACCACGACGATGATGACGATCTCCCGGACCCCGCCAGCGATGCGGCGTCCAAGGCCCGGTGCTTGGCCGTCGGCCGCCGGAGAGTCCTCGGCGCCGCGGCTCGGAGCGGTTCCCACTTCGGCTGGTCCCCGAACCGTCAGTAGTCCCGCTTCTCCTTGATCTTGGCCTTCTTGCCGCGAAGGTTGCGGAGGTAGTACAGCTTCGCCCGGCGCACGTCGCCGCGACGCTCGATCTCGATCTTGTCGATGATCGGCGAGTGCAGCGGGAAGGTGCGCTCGACACCTACGCCGAAGCTGACCTTGCGTACGGTGAAGGCCTCCTGGAGACCTCCGCCGGTGCGGGAGATCACGGGGCCGGTGAAGACCTGGACGCGAGAGCGGTTGCCTTCGACGACCTTCACGTGGACACGGACGGTGTCACCCGGACGGAAGTCGGGGATGTCGTCGCGCAGTGACTGGGCATCAAAGGACTTGATGACGTCGCTCATGGAAATGGTTTCCTCGCCTGGTGCCACAGGCCACCGAAGTGGACATTTCCCGGACGCGGACGATCCCCCTGTGGCAGGTGGCCGCGGAACCCGGGACAACAGCGCCCAAGTCTGCCACAGGCTCCTCAGTTCGGACGAATCGAGGAGCCCGTGGCGGACGGGCGTTTCGGTGCTACTTGCCTTCGCGGCGGAACAGCGACTTCATGAGGTCGCGGTTCAGCTGGGCGATGGACTCGAGCGGGATCTCCTTGGGGCAGACGGAGGCGCACTCACCGATGTTCGTGCAACCGCCGAAGCCCTCGGCATCGTGCTGGGCGATCATGCTCTTGACCCGCGAGTACCGCTCGGGCTGGCCCTGCGGGAGCATCGCGAGATGCGTGATCTTGGCAGCGGTGAACAGCATCGCCGAGCCGTTCGGGCAGGCCGCGACGCAGGCGCCGCAACCGATGCACGCGGCGTTGTCGAAGGCCCTGTCCGACTCGAGCTTCGGCGCCGGCACGGAGTGCGCCTCGGGAGCCGCGCCCGTGTTCACGCTGATGAAGCCGCCGGCCTGGATGATCCGGTCGAACGCCGAACGGTCGACCACGAGGTCCTTGATGAGCGGGAAGCCACCGGCGCGCCACGGCTCCACGGTGATCTCCGCGCCATCGGCGAAGCTCCGCATGTGCAGCTGGCACGTGGTCGTCGGTACGGAGGAGCTGTACCGACCGTGCGGAGCACCGTTGATGACGACGCCGCACATCCCGCAGATGCCTTCGCGACAGTCGTGGTCGAACGCGACCGGCTCTTTGTCCTCGGTCGTGAGCTGCTCGTTCAGCATGTCCAGCGCTTCGAGGAAGCTCATGTCCTCGGAGACGCCGTCCAGCTGGTAACGCTCGAGGTGGCCCTCGGCCTTCGCGTTCGCCTGCCGCCAGATGTTGAGTGTGATCTTCACTTGTAGCTCCGCTGCTTCAACTCGATGAACTTGTACACGAGAGGTTCCTTGTGCAGTACGGGCTTGTCCTCGCCCCCGTACTCCCAGGCGGCGACGTAGGCGAACTCGTCATCGTGACGCAGCGCCTCTCCCTCCTCCGTCTGGCTCTCGGCACGGAAGTGGCCGCCGCAGGACTCGCGGCGGTGCAAGGCGTCGATGCACATGAGCTCACCGAACTCGAGGAAGTCGGCGACCCGGCCGGCACGCTCGAGGGCCTGGTTGAAGTCCTCGTTGACGCCGGTCACGTGCACGTTGGTCCAGAACTCCTCGCGGAGCGCCCGGATGCGGCCGATGGCGATCTGGAGGCCCTCAGCGGTGCGCTCCATGCCGCAGAACTCCCACATGATCGCGCCGAGCTCCTTGTGGAACGAGTCGACCGAGCGGTTGCCGTGGATGCTGAGCAGCTTCTCGATCCGGCCCTTCACCGCATCGAGAGCCTCGACGGCTGCCGGGTGGGTGGCGTCGACCTTCGGGAACGGACCCGCCGACAGGTAGTCGTTGATGGTGTTCGGCAGCACGAAGTAGCCGTCGGCCAGGCCCTGCATCAGCGCCGACGCGCCGAGCCGGTTGGCCCCGTGGTCGGAGAAGTTGGCCTCGCCGCACACGTACAGCCCAGTGATCGAGCTCTGGAGGTCGTAGTCGACCCACAGCCCGCCCATCGCGTAGTGGACGGCCGGGTAGATCCGCATCGGCATCTCGTACGGGTTCTCGCCCGTGATCTGCAGGTACATGTCGAAGAGGTTCCCGTAGCGCGCCTCGATGGTCTTCTTGCCCAGCCGGCCGATCGCGTCCGAGAAGTCGAGGTAGACCCCGCGGCGCACCTCGCGAGGGTTGCCGTCGAAGTCCTTCTCGGCGATGGCCGAGCCGACGCCGCGACCCTGGTCGCACATGTTCTTCGCCTGGCGGGACGCGATGTCGCGAGGCACCAGGTTGCCGAACGCCGGGTAGATCCGCTCCAAGTAGTAGTCGCGGTCATCCTCGGGGACCTGTCGGGGATCCTTGGTGCAGTCCTCGACCTTCTTGGGCACCCAGATGCGTCCGTCGTTACGCAGCGACTCGCTCATCAGCGTGAGCTTGGACTGCGTCTCGCCGTGGACCGGGATGCACGTCGGGTGGATCTGCGTGTAGCAGGGGTTCCCGAAGTACGCGCCCTTGCGGTGGGCGCGCCATCCCGCAGTGACGTTGCAGCCCATAGCGTTGGTGGACAGGTAGAAGAGGTTGCTGTAGCCGCCGGTGGCGAGGACGACCGCGTCGGCGAACCAGGACTCGACCGCGCCGGTGACCATGTTGCGGGTCACGATGCCGCGCGCCTTGCCGTCGGCGACGATCAGCTCGACCATCTCGTGACGGCTGTACATCGTCACCGTCCCCGCCGCGATCTGACGCTCGAGCGCCTGGTACGCGCCGATGAGCAGCTGCTGGCCCGTCTGGCCGCGAGCGTAGAAGGTGCGCTGCACCTGGACGCCGCCGAAGGAGCGGGTGTCGAGCAGGCCGCCGTACTCGCGTGCGAAGGGCACACCCTGCGCGACGCACTGGTCGATGATGTTGGCGCTGACTTCGGCGAGCCGATAGACGTTCGTCTCACGGGCGCGGTAGTCGCCGCCCTTGACGGTGTCGTAGAACAACCGCTGCGTCGAGTCGTTGTCGTTGCGGTAGTTCTTCGCGGCGTTGATGCCACCCTGGGCCGCAATGGAGTGGGCGCGGCGGGGGCTGTCCTGGTAGCAGAAGTTGAGGACGTTGTAGCCCGCCTCGCCCAAGGTCGCGGCGGCCGCGCCACCGGCAAGACCCGTACCGACGATGATGACGGTGAGCTTGCGGCGGTTGGACGGGTTGACGAGCTTGGCCTGGAACTGCCGCGTCTTCCACATCTTCTCGATGTCGACGTCTGGCGCCTTGCTGTCGGAGATATCGGCGCCGAGGCGGTAGAACGCCAAGGCGGGATCGCCCGTCTTGACGGCGGCCTTCTTGGCTGGGGCGGTGGTGGTCACTTGATCCCTCCGAACAGGACTGCAACGGGCATGGCCATGAAGCCGGCGAACAGGAGCACGGACACGATGATGGCGGTGTAGTTGAGACCGCGGCGCGCCGCGGGGCT
>DAIPZP010000033.1:0-4774 GCA_036782155.1 Propionibacteriaceae bacterium | reverse complement strand
GCCGGTCACGGCCATCAGTACCTTCATCGCGACGGATGAACGCACTGCCTTCTGATGAACGGTAAGTGTTTGAGTCGCCACGGGGTCACCTTAACCTGGAAGCGCCCCTCGCGAGACCACCGCCCCCGACTGATCTCGAACACGTCGATGGTGTCACGAGCCAGGAGCCGCCTTCACGCGGCGATGGCTCACGAAACGGGAGGTTTCCTGTCGCTGGTGAGCTGCTCCGCCTGCTGCCTGCGCCACGCGGAGATGCGGGCGTGGTGGCCCGAGACGAGTACGTCCGGAACGGCGAGTCCCCGCCACTCCAGGGGCTTGGTGAACACCGGGTATTCGAGCAACCCGTCGAGCTCCGGTGAGTGCGACTCTTCGACGAGCGACTCAGGATTCCCGACCACACCGGGCAGGAGCCGTACGACCGACTCGATGATCGCGAGCGCCGCGACCTCTCCCCCGTTGAGGACGTAGTCCCCCAGCGAGATCTCCGCCAGATCCACGCGGTCGCGGAAATGCGTCATGACGCGGGCGTCGATGCCCTCGTACCGGCCGCAGGCGAAGACGAGTCGCTCACGGGTGGCGAGCTCGGCGGCGAGCGCCTGCGTGTACGGGACACCCGACGGTGTGGGTACGACCAGAGTGGTGGCGTCGATGTCGTCACCGAGCACCTCGTCGAGCGCCTCGCCCCACGGCTCGGGCTTCATGACCATCCCCGCGCCACCCCCGTACGGGGTGTCGTCGACGGTCCTGTGCCGGTCGTGGGTCCAGTCGCGCAGGTCGTGGACGCCCAGACCTACGAGCCCCGACGCGATCGCCTTGCCCACCAACGACAGGGACAGGGGCGCGAGGTAGTCGGGGAAGATCGTGATGACCTCGAGACGCATCAAGGGCGTCTGAGGCTCGGTCATGCGTCGTCCACGTCGACGAGCAGGCCGTCGGCTGCCTCTGCGAGCTGGGCTGTGCCGGCGGCGAGGTCAACGTGTGGGACGAGCTCTGTGACGAACGGTACGAGGCGTTCTCCCCCGTCGGTCGTCACCGCGAGCATGTCCTGCGATGGCAGGTGGATGACCTCTGCCACCACTCCGACCTCATGGCCGTACGCATCGAGCACGCGAAGCCCGCGCAGCTGCCTGTCGTAGTACTCCTCGGGATCGTCGCCGGCCGGCCGCTGCTGCGCCTCGACGGACACCGTGAGGACGCGCCCGCGCAATGCCTCGGCGGCCGTACGGTCGGACGCCTCGTCGAACCGTACGACCAGGCGCCCTGCGGCGGCGTCGCGCATGGCAGAGACGGTCAGCCGCGACGAGGAGCCCTCGATGCCGAGCACGGAACCCGGCGCGAAACGCACCTCGGGTTCATCGGTGCGCAGCTCGACCGCTACGTCTCCGCGGAGGCCGTGCGCCCGGCCGACGATGCCGACGACGACCTCGAGAGGGTCGCCGACGGGGCGGCCGGGATCAGCGGTAGTCGCCACCGCCGCGGCCTGGCCGACGGTCGACGTCGACGAAGTCCACGCGTACCTGCTCGCGACCGCCGAGAGCGCTCACGACGGTACGCAGGGCTGTCGCCGTACGACCTTGACGGCCGATGACCTTGCCGACGTCTTCCGGATGGACTCGAACCTCGAGCATCCGGCCACGGCGGAGGTCGAGATCCTTGACGACGACGTCGTCAGGATTCGACACGATGCCGCGCACCAGGTGCTCGAGCGCCTCGGCCAGCACGTCAGGCCTGCTCGGCCGCATCGTCACTGCTCGCAGCGCTTCCCGCAGGCAGCACGGGCTCCTCGGCAGGGGCCTCGGGCTCAGCTGCAGCCTTGGCCTTCCGGCTGGGCTTGGAGATGGCCTCTGTGGTGGAGGCACCGTCGCCCTCGGCCAGCGCCCTGTTGTAGGCGGCGACCTTGTCCTTGCGCTCGGGCTGGGGATCGATGCCGGACGGCGTCTTGTCGCCTGTGAACGCCTGCCAGTCGCCGGAGCGCTTGAACAGCGCGACGACGGCCTCGGTCGGCTGGGCGCCGACGCCGAGCCAGTACTGTGCCCGCTCGGAGTTGACGCGGATCACCGACGGGTCGTTCTTCGGGTGGTAGAGCCCGATCTCTTCGATCGCCCGGCCATCGCGCTTGTTGCGCGAGTCCATGACGACGATGCGGTAGTGCGGTGAGCGGATCTTGCCGAGCCGCTTCAGACGGATCTTGACAGCCACGTGTGTGGTTCTCCTGTGCGTATATGCCTGGACATCCCAGGCGGTCGGGTGGATGCCGTCGACTGCGAGTGGGGTCGCGCGAAGGCCTCCGAGGGATCCGCGATGTGCGTGATGAGAGGGCACGCTCATAACGGATGCGGGGTAAGTCTGCCAGACTGACCCCCGTTGGAGGAAACCGCCGTGCGGCGGCGAGGCGCGAAGGTGGTGGCCGGATGAGCTCAGCCGGCCCGATGCGACCACCGCGCGTGCTGGCTCTGCTGGGACCAGCCTTCGTCGCAGCCATCGCGTACGTGGACCCGGGCAACGTGGCCGCCAACCTCAGCGCGGGCAGCACGTACGGGTATGCGCTCGTCTGGGTGCTCGTCGCCGCGAGCGTCATCGCGGTCGTCGTCCAGTATCTGTCCGCACGGCTCGGCCTCGTCACCGGCCGGTCGCTGGCCACCCTGGTGTCCGAACACCTTGCGTCCCACCACGGTGTCTGGCGGGTGGCCTACGCGCTGCAGGCGTACGTCATGGCGATCGCGACGGACCTCGCGGAAGTCATCGGCGGCGCGCTCGGTCTGACCCTGTTGTTCCAGACGCCGTTGTGGCTCGGCGGTCTGATCGTCGGCGTGGTCACCCTCATCCTGCTGCCGCTGATGCGCTCTCGGGGCGAGATCGTCTTCGAACGTGCCGTCGTGGTCGTGATCGTCCTCATCGCCGTGGCGTTCCTCGCCGGGCTGGTGTGGGCGCCGCCGGACCCGATCCGTACGCTCGCGGGACTCATTCCCTGGGTGCCGGACACCAAGGCCTGGTTCCTGGTAGCCGCGATGGTCGGCGCCACGGTGATGCCCCACGCCGTGTACCTGCATTCGGCGTTGGCCGTCGACCGCTTCCACCGCTCCGGCACGCGCATCGCCCCCATCGAGCGCCTGCTCCGCATCCAGCGCACCGACGTCCTCGCCGCCCTCGCGCTGGCGGGGACCGTCAACATCGCGATGCTCCTGTACGCCGCGCGGGCGCTGAGCGGGCTTCAGGGCGACACGATCCAGGAGGCCCATCGGATGCTCAACGCGACGCTGGGGCCCGTGGCGGCGGCGTTCCTCGGCGCGGGTCTTCTCGCGTCGGGTATCGGGTCCGCGATCGTGGGCACGCACGCGGGCAGCGGGATCGCGTCCGACTCATTCCCTATCCGGGTCTCGCCGGCCGTGACCCGCGCCGTGACCATCGCGCCCGCGGTGCTGCTGCTGCTCGGCGGCGTCCCGGCCACGGCCGTGCTGGTCGCGAGTCAGGTCGTGCTGAGCTTCGGGATCGGTTTCGCCGTCGCTCCCCTGGTCTTGCTCAGCAGTCGCGAGGACGTGATGGGCTCGTGGCGCATCTCCGGGTGGCTGCGATTCGTCGCGTGGGCCGTCGTGGTCGTCATCGTGATGCTCAACCTCGTCCTGGTCGCCACCTGGTTTATGCCGTGATCACCAGGCGTACGCCTCCGGGGCGGGCTTCGAACCATTCGGCCCTGGTGCCGGGAAGATCTCGTCGAGTCGCCCGAGGGTGTCCTCGCTGAGCGTCAACGTGGCCGCATGTACGGCACCGTCGAGCTGCGCCTGAGTGCGCGGGCCGACGATCGGCGCCGTCACGCCCTCGCGGCTCAGCAGCCAGGCCAGGCCGACAGCCGCCGGGTCCTCACCGATCTCGGCGCACAACGACTCGTACGCCTCGAGCGCAGGCCTGTGCTGATCGAGGTCCTCGCCCGAACGGCCCTTCGTCGTCCGTACGCCGGCGCCCTCACGCTCCTTGCGGATGGCGCCAGAGAGCAGGCCACCGTCCAGCGGCGACCAGGGGATCAGGCCGATCCCGTACGCGATCGCGGCGGGAAGCACCTCAAGCTCCACCCAGCGGGTGAGCAGGTTGTAGATCGACTGCTCGCTGACGAGACCGAGGAAGTGGCGAGACTTCGCTGCCTCTTGCGCCTGGGCCAGGTTCCAGCCGGCGAAGTTGGAGCTGCCGACGTAGAGGATCTTGCCCTGCTGACGCAGCACCTCCATCGCCTCCCACACCTCGTCGAAGGGGGTGTCGCGGTCGATGTGGTGCATCTGGTACAGGTCGATGTAGTCGGTCTGGAGGCGCTTCAGCGACGCGTCGCAGGCGCGGCGGATGTTGAGCGCCGAGCAGTACCGCTCGTTGGGCCAGTCCCCCATGCTCCCGAACATCTTCGTGGCCAGGACCGTCTTCTCGCGCCGGCCGCCGCCCTGGGCGAACCACCGGCCCACGATCTGCTCGGTGATGCCTTCGCCGGGTTTCCCGCCGTAGACGTTCGCCGTGTCGAAGAAGTTGATGCCCGCCGCGTGGGCGCTGTCCATGATCGACTGCGAATCGGTCTCCGGCGTCTCCGGGCCGAAGTTCATCGTGCCGAGGCAGATCCGGCTCACCAGCAGTCCGCTGCGGCCGAGGTGCGTGTACTCCATCGTGACCTCCTAGGTTCATTTCGACCCTAGCCACCAGGACCCGAAGATCCACGAGGTGGACGTGATCGGCCAGAAGTTGCTTAGGCGGAGGTGTCGACCACGATCCGTCCGCGCAGCACGACGTAGCGGGGATG
>DAIPZP010000032.1:0-11157 GCA_036782155.1 Propionibacteriaceae bacterium | reverse complement strand
CGAGTCGTCGCATCGACTCGTCATCGATCGCGCCGAACACGTACACCCTGGGCCACCATGCGCCCTGCGCATCGTCGTCGAGCCGGGCTTCGCGGAGGCCCCAGCCGGACGCTTCCAGCTCCGCCCTCTGTTGCGCGACCGTCGCGACGAGATCGTCGATCGCGGACCGGGCCGTGGGGACGCACACGATCGAGTCCAGCGACGCGGCGGCGAGCGCGTCCCCGATGGGACCGACCGCGACGATCGTCGCCCCGTCGGTGTCACCGCCGGCGCCCGTCCCGCAGGCGAGCTCCAGCGCCCACGCACACGCCGTACCCCACGTCGTCTCCTCGTCGCCCAGGTCGAGGGTGACCAGTCGGTGGGTCTCAAGATCGAGCGAGACCGGACCTTCGGACGTGAATCCTGCGGTCACTGTCGCCCAGGTGGTGTCGATGACGGCGTGGCGCGGTCGGTACGGAGCCGACCGTGCCGCATCCACCGACTGCTCCGGTTCCTGGATCGGCGTGGCCGTCAGACCAACAACCGCGAGCGCCGACTCAACAATCATCGTGTTGGCGGGCGGGAACAGGATCCGTCGGTTGAGCGGCCGCAGCGCCAGCTGTACGTCGCGACGGCGACGGATCGTACGGACGACCGCAGCGGCAAGGCCGGCCCCGACCGTGCCGATCACGCCGAGCGCCAGCGCCTGCGACGCGGAGAGGCTCCGCTCGGGCGACTCGTCGACGTCGCTCGGTACGGACTCGGCCGGAGCCGTCTGCGTGGGACCCTCCGTCGGTGCAGGCATCGCTGGAAGCGCGGGGAACTCCTCCGATCCACCATCGGGCACCACCGGATGTACGACCGGTGGCGCGGTCACCTCCGTCGCCGCCGCTGGTCTTGCCGCTGCAGGCGCCACCGGAGCGGCTCCGGGAATCCTCAGGCGCCAGCTCCGGTAGATGAGGTTCGGGTTCTCGACGACGTCCCGGTTGAGCGCGAAGATCTCGGGCCAGCGATCCCCATCTCCGAGGTAACGGGCAGCGATCTTCGACAGCGAGTCGCCGCGCACCACGATGATCACGGTGGTGCCGTCGGGGGAGGCGACGCCGGGGATCACGAGGCGCCACCCGACCCGTAGGTCGTCCGGTTGGTCGATCAGATCAGGATTGGCATCCACAATGCGCTGCCACTGCCTGGAGTCGCCGTAGTAGCGGGTCGCCAGGCTCCACACGTCCTCCTGGGTTTGGACGACGTGCAGGGTGGCGATCGGCATCGGCTCCATGGCGATCGGCGACGACGGCACCATCGTGCCCGCCCCAGCGACCACCGCCGGACCGCGATCGAGCGCCACCGCTTGTGCGGGCACGGCGTCGCGCGGCGCCGTCACCGCGACCGTCTGCGCCACCGCTGGCGGGGCGATCCGGGGAAGCCCGAGCCCCAGTACGGCCGTCACCGCGCTCACGACCAGTCCGCGCACGATCAGTCGCGGCAGGTCCAGCCCCGGGAGTGACAGCGGCCGGTGGGGACGCTGCGTACGTTCCGCTCGCAACCTGTCGATCACTTCGACGATCTCGACCACGATCGAGACGGCCAGTACCAGCCAGGCCACCCAGCCGATCAGGGACAGGAAGCCGAGCATGAGCCGGCCATCGTCGGGGACCGTGAAGGCGTGCGCCCAGTCGATGCCGGCAAGCAGCCCGACCCTGCCCCATGAGAAGAGAGCCCAAGGCGCCGCGACGAGCAGCGCGAGGAGACCTGCGGCGGCGCCGATGCCGGGGAGCAGCCGTTTCATCGTGGACATGTTCGATCTCGTCCGGGAACGCTCAACAGAGATGTCGTGACCTGCGACATGGTGACCTCGTGGGGTGGCTGGGGGTGGTGCCTGTCTGAACTATTCCTAGACCGCCGCGATGGCCTTTCGCAAGAGACCCTGTGCATAACTTCGGAACGCCCGCTGGCTGTACTCGCTCGGGTGGGACACAGTTGACTCCTGAGAGGAGTCGTCGTGGTGTGGGTGGGCCTCGCGGTAGTGGCTGGCGCTCTCGTCGGCGCGCTCGTCCGGTGGCGCGTGCGACGCCTCACGCATCGCCGTGCCGACGAGTCCCCGAACTCCACACCGCCCGTCTGGTGTCTGATTCCCCTAGTGACGGCGAGTTGGGGCTGGCTGACCTGGAGGCTCCTGGACGCCCCGTGGCCGATCCTGACGCTGTGGCTCCCTCTCTCCGCGGCACTGGCATGGCTGGCCGCGGTCGACCTCGACGTCGCACGGTTGCCCGACCGCATCCTCGTACCCGCCGCGATCTGGGCCGCCCTCGGCGTCGGCGTGACCATGTGGATAACCAGTCCCCGGGCCGGGGTCGGAGCGATCCTGGCGGCCGCGCTCTGCGGAGGAGGCTTCTGGATCCTCCACCTCACCGGACGTGGCGCGCTCGGCTTCGGCGACGTGAAGCTCGCGGCACTCATCGGAGCGGCCACCGCGCTGGTCTCCTGGTCGGCTGTGCTGTACGCGCTGGTCGCGGGCTGCATCCTGACGATCGCCTGGGCAGCCGCACGCCGGCAACGCGAACTGGCGTTCGGTCCGTGGCTCGCGCTCGGAGCCGTACTGGCGGTCGGGCTCGCCCGCTGAGCGAGGCCACTCACCGTTCCACCCCGCCCACGACTCGTACGACCCGGGTCTCGGCGCTGCCGGTCACCCGAAGCCTCGTCAGACCGATGATCGACAGGAACTTCGTCTCGTACGTGTCCACGACGCTGACCGTGATCGTGGTGCCACCGCCGGTGATGGACGCGTCGCCCTCCATCCCGGCGGCCGCGATGTACGACGTGGCGGCCGCGATCGCCTGCGCGGTGTTGGTCTGGGCGCCGATGCCACGCACACCCAGCGAGGCGTTGATCTGCTGGCCAGCCGTACGTGCCGCTTGCGCGGCGATGTCGCGGGCGTGCTGCTGGGCGTACACCTGGCCGGACAGATCCACGGCCACCCCGACCAGCACGATCATGACGAACGACGCGAGCGCCAGCCAGATGGTGACTGACCCCTTGTCGCGCCGCGAATGACTCATCATCGCCCCCTGTACGTGTCGAGCGGGCTGGAGATGGTCTCCGTGATTGGCAGGGTGCCCGGAAGACCCGGGATCGCCACGTCGGAGAGGTTGACGACGCACGTGATGGACACGCTGACCGTCGCCGGCGTCCCCACGGGCCGGGCGAAGCCGGACGTGTCGACGACCACCTGCGTGCTCACGCACTGCAGCTGCTGGTTGGCGAGCGTGGCCTCGGCCGCGGCCTTGGCCGAGTGATCAGCGGCCGCCTGCGTACGTTCGATCGACGCGGATCGCGCGCCTTCCGCGGCCGCGGCTTCGACGGCCTGCCGGGCGATCGCGATTCGGCCGGCTCCGATGATCAGAGCGATGAAGAGCAGGAACGCCGGTACGCCGATGGCGGTCTCGATGGCGGCCGAGCCCCTCTCCTTGACACCCATCACGTCACCCGCTCGACCGGCATCGACGCCGACTGGGTGATCGTCGGGGTCCATCCGGGAATGACGCTCAGCGTGGTGGTCCTTACGGTGAGCGTCGCCTCGGTGGCCGTCCGCTGGCCCTCGACCGTGGTGTTCTTCAGCCCTGAGGTCGACGCTGCCACGAAGGCTTCGGCGGTACGGATCCCGCTGACGGCGGTGCCTGTCTCGGATGCGGCTTCGCGGGCCCCCTCCTGTGCCGCGGCCAGGGCGACGGCGCGGCCCTGGTACATGAGCGCCGCCTGCATGCCAAGGAACATCAGCGCGAAGAGCGCCGGCAGCAGGATGACCATCTCGATGCTCGTCGACCCGCGATCGGCCGAGCCCCGGCGCCGCCGCGCGAGGGTCGACGCTGATCGCCGGGTCGGGGTCATTTGATCTTGCCCGCCTGGGTCGTCACGTAGTTGGTGATCGCAGTGACGACGATCGCCACGATCGCGATGATCGCAACAGCCCAGATCACCTGCTCGATCGTCACCGAGCCGCGTTCGGGGTCGCCCTTGACCGTCCCGGCCACGATCCGCCACTGGGCGGCGAGGTAGTCCTCGAACCGGAGCGCGAGGGAATGGCAGTTCGCGAGGGTGCGCATGGTGTTTCTCCTTGTCAGGTACAGCTGGCTCATCGTTATGGCACCATCACTCTCAGCAGGGCGGGGGTGACGAGGATCACGAGGAAGATCACGCCGAGCAGGCTCATGGGGATCGACATCTTCTCCCCGACCGCATTGGACAGGGCGACCTCGTCGTTGAGCATCGCCGTACGCATCGCCGCGGAGCGTGCCCGCAGCTGTCCGTAGATCTGCGCACCCTCCTCGCCGCTGAGCCGCACGATGTCGGCCAGATCTCCGAGCTCGGTGACGCCCAGCTCGTGCGACAACCGCCGCAGCGCGTCCCACGGCTGCTCGCCGCTCCAGCTCGAGTAGGCAAGCTCCTCACGCAGCCGCCGGAACACCCAGTTGTCGCCGATCGCCGCGGCGACCTCCATCGACTGGCGCGGTCCGGATCCGGAGTTGCGCTCGAGGGCGACGAGGTCCGTGTACGCGCCGAGGGCCCGAGCGAACTCCGTACGTGCCCGCTTGGCGTCGTCCCGCACGTTGTAGTCGGGCAAGAAGAACATCCCGACGGCTAGGACCAGCGTGCCGCCGACCGGCAGCAGGACCGGCAGATGCCAGCCGAGCACCATCAGGAGCAGCGACAGGAGTGGCACGACGACCATGCCAAGCACCGCGAACAGCAGCTTCTCCCCGTAGAACCGCACCAGCGGGATCCGCAGCAGCGCGAGCTCCTGGTCGAGCGGCTTGCCCCAGATCGAGCCCGGAAGGGCGCGCAGCCCCCATCGGCCGAGGCGATCAGCCGTGGATCCGTCGCCGACATCTGCACCGCGACCGGTGTGTCCGGCCTTGTCAGGGGCCAGTCGGCTCAGTACCTCGCCAAGGTCCGGCCGTGCTGGCAACAGTCTCCAGACCAGCAGCGCCACGCCGGCGCCGAACAGGACGCCCCCGAAAAGCGCGAGCTGCAGCCCAGTGATCATCGAGCCACCTCCTTGAGCGCCTTCTCGCCGATGAACCGGGGCAGCGGCCGGCCGGCGGCCATCCGCCGCATCCACACCAGCACCCCTCCGTACGCTGCGAGCATCAGTGCCAGGACGAGCTGGCCGAGGCTGCTGCGGTACGGGGCGACGTAGTCGCCGGTCAGGCCGAGGACGACCAGCACGCTGACCGTGATCAACGTCACCCACCGAGCCGTCGTCCGCGGCTTGGCTCGGTCGGCTTCAATCTGGCGCCTTGCCCGGACGTCGGCGGCGACCGACTCCGCCAGGCTCTCGAGCACGGCGGCGAGCCCCGAACCGCGCCGGCGTGCGCCCAGGATGAGGTTCGCGGCGATGAGGTCGCCGGTGGAGTCGTCCAAGTCATCGGCCAGAGCACGCAACGCCGCCTCCGTCCCCCAGCGGGCGCGCAACCTCGCCACCAGCCGCCCGACCTCGGGCCGAATCTCCTCCGGCGCCGATCGCAGGGTCGCGATCAATGCCTGCTCGAGCCCGACGCCCGCGGTCAGCACCCCCGACAGGGAGCGGATCCACTCCTCCATCGCCTCGAGTCGCGCGATCCGGTCCTGGGCGTCGGAGGCGGATAGCAGGAGCGGCAATCCGACCGCGGCGAGCGGTGCGATCACGACTGCCAGCAGCCACCCGGTGACGATGGCGGCGATCGCACCCGCAATCACACCGGCTCCGAGCAGGAGCCGTGACCGCCGGGACAACCTCAGGCGCGACAAGGGCGATTGCCGACGCGGGGCCGCAGGGCGGTCGGGCTGCGGGATGACTCCGACGATCACGCCGATGATGCCGACGACGACCAGTGCTCCACCGATCGCCGGTACGAGCGCGGTCATGTCGCGCCCTCCTGGCTCTCCCGTACATAGCCGGCGAGGTCGAACCCCCATCGCGACAGTTCGCGGTACTCGTCGGGCAGCCCGCCGACCGCCTGCAACCGGGTCGATCCGGGTGGGCAGCGGAAGAGGCTCGACATCGCGTACCCACGCTCCCGCTCGCCGGGCGAGAGGATCGCGATCTCCGACGTCCACCGACGCTTGAGGAACGTCCCGTCGGGCTGCAGCTCCGTCCGTACGTCGACGTGGACGATGATGTTCAGCGCCGACGCGATCGCACGTACCGCATAGTCATGCGTCACGTGCGCCCCGGCCTTCATCGCGCAGGTCACCAGGCGGCTGACCGCGCTCGCGGCCGACTCCGCGTGCGTCGTACTGAGCGACCCTGTTCCCGCCTGCATCGCCTCCAGCATCGCGAGCACTTCCCTGCCCCGGACCTCGCCCACGATCTGGCGGCTGAGGTTGAAGCGGAACGAGTCGTACAGAGCGTCGTCGAGGGTGAACTCGCCGGCACGACGCCCGTTCGGTTGCATCTCGCCGCCAGGGCGCGCCTCCCAGGCGTGGACGATCGGGTGTCGGTCCTTGAGCTCGTGCAGGTGGAGCTCGTACTCGGTCTCGAACGTCCCGAGCGCCTCCATCGGGCCGATCTCCGCGCACAACGCACGCAACATCGTCGTCTTGCCCGCGCCCTGCGGCCCGGCGACGACGATCGACTTGCGCGCGCGCACGGCGGCCGCGAGAAAGGATGCCGCCACCGGACCCAGTGACTGGCGGCGTACGAGCTGGGACAAGGTCGCCTGCCGCATGCGGTGGCGGCGGATCACCACGGACGGTCGCGGCGTCACCCATGCGGTGGCCGCCAGCCGGGCGCCACCGTCGAGGCGCATGTGGAGCCGGGGCTCGGCCTCGGAGAACTGACGTGCGTTGACCTCGGACCGCGAGGCGAGGAAGACGAGGAAGTCGATGAGCTCCGCGTCCGAGTCGGCGACCGCAGGACCCCGTACGAGCCGGCCATCCTCGTACTCCAGCCACACGTCGTCGTGGCCCAGGATCATCACGTTCTCCACGCCCGGGTCGTCGACGAGCGGCTGCAGCCGACCCAGGCGGAACAGCGCGTCGAACACGGCCTGCGCGAGCGCCGACTGGTGGTGCCGATCGAACGCGCCACGACCAGCGGACGCCGACTGCTTGGCCTCCTCGTCGAGCAGCTCTGCAATGATCCGCCGGCCCACGGTCTGCTGCTCGGCGTGGTCCATGTGGGGGTTGATCTCCATCGCGCGCATCAGTCGCTCGGATGCGGCCGATCGGAGCGCCGCGACCAGGCCCCAGTCGAGTGGCGACTGCGCCGCGCGACGGGCGTCGGTCATCGTCACGCGGGTCACCGCCTCCTCCGCCCAGTCGGCGCGCTGAGGAGGCGTCGGCTGCGAGGAGGCGAGCGGTGGGACGTCGGCTCGCGGAGCCACCGGAGCCGGCCGGGCCCAGGTCGAGGTCGTTCGGGCGAACAGCGGCAGCTCCGACGGGTCGGTGACCACCGTGACCTGGGGAGGCTCCTTCGTCACCGGACACCTCCCGGCGCCATCGTGAGCCGCTCGGCCGTGACCCGGGCGTTGATCGCGGCCGCCGCGGCGCGGTAGCTGCGGACGAGCTGGTCGCGCTGGCTCCACGTGCTGCCCGCGGGCTTCTGCCCCTCGCTGAAGACACGGGCCGACTTCGGGTCCCACGCGAGGCTCTCGAGCACCGGGACGCCGAGGACCTTTGAGACCTCGGACGCCGCGTAGGGGCGACCGGCCCCCACGAGCAGGGACGCGACGCTCGCTGCGCCGGTGCCGTCCACGGTGGCTGTGGTCCAGTCGTCCGCCCACTGCCGGGCGGCCGCGAGCGCAGGGAGGTCGGTACGGGAGACGAGCAGCGCCAGATCGGCGGCCCGGATCAGGGCTTGTGGCGAGTGGACCATGCCGAGCCGGCCAGCGTCCACGATGACGTCCTGGCCGGTCTGCTCGAGCCCGCGGAGCTCGTACGCGAGGGCGCCCCAGAGCTCGGACAAACTGCCCGCCTGCGCATGGGACTTCGGCCCCGGAAGGATGGACACGTACGTATCGGGGACGGGGATCATCGTGCGCGGCAGGACCTCGGCGAGGCGTCCGTCGCGCTGGGCGAGGACGAGGTTCACCATGGCGTCGTCGTCGGCCACGGTGCCCTGGAAGTAGCCGGCCAGCAGCGCGGATCCGCCGACGGGGTCGGCGTCGACGAGCACGACCGGCCGGTGCCAGACCAGCGCCAGTCCGAGGGCGGTCGTGGTCACCCCCGGTGCCCCGGAGGCGGACGCGAGCACGATCAGAGCCATCAGCGGACCCGGGAGTCGAGGACCAGGGCCACCTTGCCGGAGGCGGACCACGCGGCCAGTGCCGGGGCCTTGTCGGCGTCCACCTCCACGGTCACGGGCGTCGTACCGTCGGCGCCGCGGTCCGAGACCGTGAGAACCTCGCCGCTGAAGACCGTCGGCGCGGTCGTTCCTACGTCGCCCTGCGTGCCCGGGGTCGTCACGACCCTCACCTTGTCGCCGACGACCAGCGGTTCGCTCGGCATCTGTGCGGCCGTCAGCGACAGGCCGACCGCGGACTTGCCCTGACGGGGAACGACCTCGGTCGTGACAGCGCCGGGTACCAGGAGTTGTCCGGCCTTGAGGTCGACCGCGGCTCGCTTCCCTACGAGCGACTGCGCCTGGCTCGCGGGAACGGTCTGGAGGGCTGGATCAACCCCGATCCGTACGATCTGTAGGCTCTCGGCGCTGATGAGCTGCCCGCGCGCGGTGTCCGTCCTGACGGCGACCACCTCCTGCGCATTGCCGAGGCTCGTGTACGCCCAGGCCGACGCCAGCGCGCCGATGACCACGAGCAGCACGGACGCGACGATGAGCGAGGGCCGCCGGCGCAGTTTCGGCGGTGGAGTCAGGGCAGTTGACGAAGGAGGCGTGGGCGCCGCAGGTGCCCAGCCGCGCTGCAGATCTGTACTGGTCATCGGCTGAGCCGAGGCGCGGACGCCGAGCGTCGGGGGTGCGAACCGGATGCGAACCGGAACAGTCGGATCATGATGGCCTCGCGGGGGGTGGGCGGTGCGTTGGGGCATTCCTAATGCCCTGCGGGCGCCCATGGCAAGCCCGTCTGTGCACAACTCGGACCGTCAAAGGGCTCGGTCTTGACTGCCCCATGCGGCGCCCTTCTTGGGATCGCGGCCTGACTAGGGCATTCACTCGATGCCGTCATTTTTGCTTGCCCACAAAGATCTTTCGCTCCACCTCACTCGAGGTCGACGTGAAAGCCTGACCACCGAGCGCGAATCATGCGCGCCATCCGCCCGCAACACACGCCTGCGGTATACCCCCCAGGGGAATGCTCGTACGGTCCGCAGCGTTGACGTGGCATCAGGTCACAGTGCTGGTCTGTAGGCTGCCACCACCAACTTGAGGGAGTCGCATCACATGGTGCAAGAGGTCCGGGAGATCATCATCGTCGGGTCGGGTCCGGCCGGTTACACGGCTGCGATCTACGCCGCGCGCGCTGAGTTGAAGCCGCTGGTGCTCGAGGGTTCCATCACCGCCGGCGGCGCGCTCATGAACACCACCGAGGTCGAGAACTTCCCCGGCTTCTCCGACGGCATCATGGGTCCGGACCTCATGGACCAGATGCGCGCCCAGGCGGAGAAGTTCGGCGCCGAGTTCATCACTGACGACGCCATCGAGCTGCGTCTCGACGGTCCGATCAAGACGGTCGTCGACTCCGAGGGCACTGAGTACAAGGCCAAGGCCGTCATCCTCGCCATGGGCTCCGGCTACAAGCGCCTCGGCCTCGCCGATGAGGACCGCCTCTCCGGTCGCGGCGTCTCGTGGTGCGCGACGTGCGACGGCTTCTTCTTCAAGAACAAGCCCATCGTCGTTGCCGGTGGCGGCGACTCGGCCGTCGAGGAGGCCACGTTCCTGTCCCGCTTCGGCACGTCGGTGACGATCGTCCACCGGCGCGACGAGCTGCGCGCCTCGAAGATCATGGTCGCCCGCGCCGAGGCCGACCCGAAGATCAACTTCGCGTGGAACTCCCAGATCACCGCCATCAACGGCGAGACCAAGGTGGAGTCGGTGACCGTGAAGGACACCATCACCGGTGAGCTTCGTACGATCCCGGCCGAGGGCGTCTTCGTCGCGATCGGCCACGAGCCGCGCTCGGAGCTGGTCAAGGACCAGGTGCACCTGGATCCCGCCGGCTACGTCAAGGTGGTCGACGGCTCCACGCGTACCAACCTTTCCGGCGTGTTCGCGTGCGGCGACCTTGTCGACCACACGTACCGTCAAGCCGTCACCGCTGCAGGCAGCGGCTGCGCGGCCGCACTGGACGCCGAACGGTTCCTGCTGGAGCTCGCCGACTCCGAGGTGCTCGCTTCAGCGGCGAGCTAACCTGTCACACTGGCTCTCGAGAAGGAGAGACGCATGTCACACGCCATCGACGTCACCGACGCCGACTTCGCCGCCAAGGTCCTGGCGTCCCCGCGGCCTGTGGTCGTCGACTTCTGGGCCGACTGGTGCGCACCGTGCAAGAAGCTCTCACCGATCCTCGACGAGCTCGCGGAGACATTTGACGGCCAGATCGACTTCGTGAAGATCGACACCAACGAGAACATGGGGGTGCCCGCCCAGTACGGCGTGCTGCGTCTCCCCACCATCCTCGTCTTCTCCGGCGGTGAGGTCGTCAAGCAGTTCACGGGAGCCGTGCCGAAGCTTCAACTGCGCAAGGCGCTCGAAGAGGTCGCGTAGCTCACCCCATGACCGGGGGCGATCAGACTCCGCGTGGATCGGGTCTTCCCGATCCGGCTGGAGTCTCTGCGCCCCCGAGCTGGGGTCCAGCACCTCGACGCTGGGTACCCGGGCCATCGTGGGCCGAAACGACCCAGACGTCTGACGCGCCCGCGGCCCGGCGCTCCGCGCTCACGCCGCTGCCTGAGGATGACGACGAGATCGTTTCCGCACCTCGCCGCTCCGCCCTCAGCCCCCGCGACGACGATGAGTTCGACGCCGTCGTACCGCGCCGCTCGGCGTTGAGCCCGCTGCCGGCAGACGAACTGCCCGCAACTGTCCCCCGGCGATCCGCCTTCACCCCGCCCGAGCCTGACGAGTCCGCTGTGGGAGCAGGTGCGCGATCGGCAGCAGGTGTTCAGCGAGGCGTTCGCGTGGAGCGCGCCGACCTTCGATCTCACGACCGGCGGCGAGCAACTTGCGGATGCCGCCGCGCT